>JBCCNE010000160.1:0-9101 GCA_039026015.1 Cyanobacteria bacterium P01_C01_bin.70
GCGCCAATGTTACCAAAGGCCGCGAATCGGCTCAGCGGGTGTTGTTTCGGTTACGGGTTCTTCTGTCGTGGTCGTTTCAGCGGGTGTCGGTTCAGTCGTAGTGGTTTCGGCGGGTGTCGGCTCTTCTGTAGTAGTGGTTTCAGCGGGCGCCGGCTCAGCCGCGGTACGCGCTTCTTCCAAGGTGGCAACTACTTCTGGAGGCAACAGCACATCATCTACCACATGAATAACACCGTTCGTTGCGGGAACATCAAACGCCGTTACTGGCACGCTGTTAACGTTGATGTCTTCCCCGCCTCGGTCAACTTGCAAGGGATCACCTTCCAACGAAGGTAAGACTGTAACGCCATTAGGAATGTCGCCAGAGGCAATCGCGGCATCCGGGACGACATGATAAGTCAAAACGTCTGTTAATAAGTCGCGATTTTCGGGCTCCAATAAATCCGCCACGCCGATGCCATAGCGATCGCTCAGCAGATCATCCAGGTCAGCAAATGCTTCATTGGTGGGAGCAAAGACCGTAAACGGGCCGTCACTGCTAAGAGCATCAGCCAAACCAGCAGTTTCAATGGCCTGAACTAACGTGCTGAAGTCATCAATGCTGCTGGCAACAGTGACAATGTCAGCATCGGGCAGTAAATCTGCTTGTGAGATCGTCAAACTACCTGGAGCAAGGGTGGCTGTGGTCTCCGGCGACGCTTGCGCAAACGGTGCCACCGTTAAGCTGACTGCACTGGCGATCGCAAAACTTTTCCACGCAGAAAGCAAGTAGGCCATTGGTTTCCTCACAATTTTTCACAGGGTTTCATCATCCAATCTACTACGGTTTATGGTGCTAGCTGTTGCAACTGGCTCAATTTAAGCGCTCAATGTATTCCATCTAACATTTGTAGCGAAATGAGCGGTAATCCCAGCATTTTGTTCCAATGTTTCCATTGGCATTGAGCAATTTGAGCAAGCCGTCACGTTCATTTAAGTAACCTTTTGAGACGAATCGTTTGCGGCAGCTTAATAGCCATAGGGTGAGAACAGCAAGCAATCTTGGTGGCGAGCTGACCTAGAGGCTGTCATCATTGAGCCGCCACGTTTCCCTTGCCTTACGTAGTGAGGTAGACCGCCTTACTTAATGCTCAAACATGAATTCAGACAGCTAACGAACGTAGGACTGTGTCTTTCTCGCAGGGTAGAACCAGAATCCACAGTCGAGAATCCTTTATTCCATTCCTCCATCCACCCACCCCAACTCAAGCGTCCACTATCCCCAGCTCCCCTCCTCTGATAGACTGAAAAACTAAGAGTGATCTGGTCAGAACCACGTAAAACAGGCAGTTTTGGAGGATATGAGTCTTGCTAGAAACCACACTAGGTTTAGAAATCATTGAAGTTGTCGAAAAGGCAGCGATTGCGTCTGCACGGTGGATGGGCAAGGGTGAGAAGGACACCGCCGACCAGGTCGCAGTTGAAGCCATGCGTGAGCGCATGAACGAGATTCACATGCGAGGACGCATTGTCATTGGAGAGGGCGAGCGCGACGATGCGCCTATGCTTTACATTGGCGAAGAAGTGGGTATCTGTACCCGCGAAGACGCCGATAAACACTGCAACCCTGACGAGCTCATCGAGATTGACATTGCGGTAGACCCCTGCGAAGGTACGAACCTGTGCGCCTATGGCCAGCCTGGTTCGATGGCAGTGCTGGCAATCTCTGAAAAGGGCGGTTTGTTCCACGCGCCTGACTTTTACATGAAGAAGCTGGCGGCTCCTGCGGCGGCCAAGGGCAAAGTTGACATTCGCAAGTCGGCTACCGAAAACTTAAAAATCCTCTCCGAGTGTCTGGATCGGTCAATTGATGAACTGGTTGTCGTAGTGATGAAGCGCGATCGCCACAATGGCCTGATCAAAGAAATCCGCGAAGCTGGGGCTCGGGTTCGTCTGATTACTGACGGTGACGTTTCTGCAGCGATTTCCTGTGGCTTTGCGGGCACAAATACTCACGCTTTGATGGGCATTGGGGCGGCTCCCGAAGGAGTGATTTCCGCTGCCGCTATGCGCTGCATCGGAGGCCACTTCCAAGGGCAGTTGGTCTACGATCCCGAAGTGGTGAAAACGGGCCTGATTGGCGAAAGCAAAGAGTCCAATATTGCTCGCCTGAAAGAAATGGGTATTGAAGACCCTGATTGCGTCTATGACACGAACGAGCTCGCTTCTGGAGAAACTGTACTCTTTGCTGCCTGTGGCATTACCTCTGGCACCTTGATGGAAGGCGTTCGCTTCTTCCACGGGGGCGCACGAACCCAAAGCCTAGTGATTTCCAGCCAGTCGCAGACGGCTCGCTTTGTGGATACCATCCATATGCCCGAAGAGCCCAAAGTCATTCAGTTGAAATAGTTCACTGCACGGTCAGTCGGTGAGCATGGTTTGTGCCTAGTTATCTTGCGAGCGATCTTGGCAACTCATCGGCAATAGACTGCAGGCTTTTGCAAGTGTTTCATCTGAAGAGGTCTTGGCAGTGCCCTCGGAGAAGCTTTTTCCTAGATATGCCTAATAACTCCTTCTAGATTTTGGGCGACTAATTAGCTAAAGCGCTTTAAACAAGGTCAGAGATGTGGCACTACGTCTCTGACTTTGTGCGTTTAGGATTGAACGTTCCTTGTCAAACCTGTCGGAAGCTTGAATTTAATGGATTTTTATTGAGTTTCCTTGAGTTGGGGGACGATTATTCTTTACTTTCAGAAATGCTGGTCAAAACGCTAAACAACCTTGTGTCTAGCGTTGGCAAGATAGGCCATCCTTTTGAATTAACGCATAACATAACCTACTTTCGTTGGGAGGACGCATGAATATCGCTGTCGTGGGCTTGAGCCATAAAACTGCCCCTGTCGAAGTTCGGGAAAAACTCAGTATTCCGACTCCTCAAACGGGTGAAGCGATGGCTCAGCTCCTCAGCTATCCCCATATCGAAGAAGTCTCGATTCTCAGTACCTGCAACCGTTTAGAAATTCACATTGCGACGGAGCAGGCTGACCAAGGGGTGCGAGAAGTGATTCAGTTTCTCGCTGACTATGGCAAAGTTAATCTTGCCGAACTGCGCGAACACTTATTTATCCTGCTGCATCAAGACGCTGTAATGCACCTGTTTCGGGTATCAGCCGGGCTCGATAGCCTAGTGCTGGGTGAGGGCCAAATTCTGGCGCAGGTCAAGCACGCCCATAAACTGGGACAACAGCACAAAGGAGTGAGTCGCATTCTCAATCGTCTGCTCAAGCAGGCGATCACCGTTGGCAAGCGCGTACGGACTGAAACTAGCATTGGTACGGGCGCAGTCTCTATTAGCTCAGCCGCAGCAGAACTTGCCAAAATGCAAAGACCTGACTTAGAAAGCTGTCGCATCAGCATTTTGGGGGCAGGCAAAATGGCCCGGTTACTGGTGCAGCATCTGCTCTCCAAAGGGTCTTACCAGATTACCGTTCTCAATCGCTCCATGGAGCGGGCTGACGAGTTAGCGGCTCAGTTCGACGGTGCGGGCATTCAAACAGGCACCCTCGATCGCATGATGGAAACCGTAGGGCAGTCTGATGTCGTCTTTACCTGCACGTCTTCCACTAAACCCATCTTGGATAAGGCGGGGCTATCGATGGCGCTGCTCTCGACTCAAACGCTGATGCTGTTTGACATTTCCGTGCCGCGTAACGTACACTCCGATGTCAATGAACTGGCCAACGTTCGCGCTTTTAACGTAGATGATCTTAAGGCGGTGGTTGCTCAAAACCAAGAAAGCCGTCGTCAAATGGCAATAGAGGCCGAAGCTCTGCTCGAAGAGGAGCTAGAAGTCTTTATGGAGTGGTGGCGATCGCTCGATACTGTGTTCACCATCAGCAGCCTACGCAGCAAAGTCGAATCCATTCGCGAGCAGGAGCTCGAAAAAGCGCTGTCTCGTCTAGGTGAAGAATTTGGCAGCAAAAAGCAGCGGGAAGTGATCGAAGCCCTTACTCGCGGCATCGTCAATAAGATTCTCCACGACCCGATGGTGCAACTGCGCGCCCAGCGAGACATCGAGGCCCGCCAGCAGGCAATGGCGACGCTGCACACGTTGTTTGACCTAGAGCCCTTGCCGAACGAAAAGTTCGGCTAATGGCATCGCAACAGCCTTTGAAAAATACGTTCGAAGGCTATTGCGCGTGAGCCTCGCTGACCGCGGCCAAGTAGACCCTAGTCACAATTAGTCTAAAGTTAATAACGATCTAGACTGCTTAACCGACCAGCAAAAGACCTAAATATCGGTGATGCTTGCCTATCAATGTGTTAACCGCTATGTTGCTCGACACGTTGGTGGCAAGAGCATGGTACAGCGGCGCAAAATTCACAGCAGCAATCGCTCAAAGACTACTGAGCCGGTTCATCGAGATTTTGGGTATTACCCGCTTTGACCCATCCTTCCTGAGCCGTTTCGCTCACCCGCACCCTAATCCAATTGCCAGAATCATCCGTTTCCAGCACCAGTACTTTATCCTGATAGTCAACCCCCCCTAGTTGGGGATGTTCGGCTCCAGGCCCTGAGCGCATTACCAAGCCAATTGGTTGCACAACGATTGCGGCATAGCTGCCCGGCGGCATTTCTTCGACTGGAGGAGCAGCCGGCAAAGGTTCCACCGGTGCCGGCTGAGCCGGCTCGGAGGGCACAGCTGCTTCGGCTTGCAAAGCTGCATCATTCTCAAAGATGGGCTTTGGCGGCAGCACTGACAGTTTGGCCATAAAGTAGCGGGCCGTTGCCACCCCGGTCAAAGACAGCAGCACTAACGCCAGCACTATGCCCAAGGTAAGTTTCGTGATGCCAAGAAAAAATGCTTTCATAAACGCTTTTGGGCAAGCCACGCCACAGGTGTATAACAGCGTATCGCAAAGGTCGGGGAACAGCCGATAAAATTTAGGCTATAGGCATCAGATTTGGGTGTTTCCGGCTTGGGGCGACGTCAATTCTGCAAGTTTACCCATCCCGTTCTGTAATGAAATCTCAATTGAGGGCATTCAGTCCTCAAAGCAAGCTGCACCTTTCTGCCCAAATCTTATGTAGAACTCAGTTGAGTGAAATAATGACATCTGGCCACTAAAAACCGACCCCTCTAACTAGAAAGGTCGGCCCGGCAAATGAGAATCTGGCATTTAGGCATTATCCCAGCCAGCAAATTGCAAACGTTAAGGGCATTGTCTTTAGTCCACTAAAGTGCACTTCAACCGGATAGACTTGGTTGGGCTGAGGTTGCTGTAGTGAGAGACTCAGGATGCCCGGGGCAGTTTGGCTCACAGTTTGCCCTAAACTCGGCAGACTCAACTGACTAGCCCGAGGCACGTCAACAGCCAAATTGATGCGTGCTGAAGTGTCGGACTGATATTCAGCAGTGATGCCCACGCTGCCCTCCGTTGTTAGCCATTGACGGCTTTGCAAAGGCCGGTCAGGCGTCAATGTTAGGGTCAAGGTGTCTAGGATCTCCCTAGCAGCCAGCATGGTCAGTGTTACCTGCTGCTGCGGATTTGCTCCCTCATAGCCATCAGGAAAAGCCGCTTTCAAAGCTTCTACATCTCGAGTTGCCGTACTGCGAACAGTCGCATTGGCTAACACCAGCCCAGCAATTTGATCCATTGCCTGTGGCTGATCGGGGAACAAATTTTCCACCGCTTTAACCAATTGCACGCCCGGCTGTAGAGACTCTACAACCAACTCCTGACAGCGGTTGAGCAGCCCCATCAGAATATCTTCGGGGAGGGCTGTAGGCAGGGGCAGCGATCGCAGCTGCATAAGCCAGGGGTAGGCGCTGGCAGCAGCCAACTCTACGGGATAGTCGGTCACACTCGATTCCCAGGGAAATAGAGGAGGATTTTGACTAATTTCAACCTGTAGACGGTGCTTTAACACAGTCTGAAAATGATCTTGCACGGAAGGTAATTCTCCAAGTTCAGAAATGGGAGGCATTTCAATCAAAGGGTCGTGGATGAAGGCTGATGATGATTCAGACGTTGTCAAGCTTGGGGTACTTGACGACCCAGTACGGGCAGCAGAAGAGTTTTCTGGCGCAGTCATTCCGGTGTAATCATCAACCTTCCCTGATGGTGAAGAATCTATCCGGCTAAAGTGCTCAAGCAGCCCCAGTAGAAAACTCCGAATCATATCTGCGTCACTCTTCATAGGTCGTATGCCCCCCTCCGGACAAATCAAATCAGAGATAACAAATTAAAGATTGCGAATTTCCCAAGCTTGTTCCAACAACTTAGTCCACTGCTTTTGCAACTGAGTAGACGTGATGCCTAGGTTTTTCGCAATATCGGCATCTTCCAACCCGGCTTGTTTGAGCTGTAGGAGTTTAGTCTGAGTGTCGTTCATCGCCCGATGCAGCTCCTCCCACTGTTGCGGTGCCAAGCCTAAGTTCCGCTCTAGGTCTGCTTCTAGCCATTCATGCACGATGTCCCAATGATGGGATAGTGAGAACCGCACCAAATGATATTTGAAGCGCTGCTGCAGGTAATCGCGCTGTCGAGGCGTGAGCTTGAGGATGGATTCAATCTCTGCGGTCGGCAAATCTAGCAGTCGCAACGTAAAGTAATCAGCACAGTCAGTTTGATTACGCTCTTTGAGATAGCTCAACAGCGCCTCAATCACCCGATTTCGCAAGACCTCTTCGGGCAGGGTGTCTTGCTGGGCTACTAACTCTTCTCGCAGCCGCTTAGTCGGCAAGCTTTCGCGGGTTTCATCCGTATCGTGGCTGCCCCCTTCAGCGGCTTTTTCGATATCGACAGTCGCCTCTGGCGGTTGCTGCTTAGCAAACGTCTGGGCACGCAGAATAATCAACTGTTGACTGCGGCGTCCTGGCAGCGGAATCCGACGTTTGCCGTAGCGCTCAGTAAATGCCATGTATTCCGACAGCTCTAGCAGCGTGCGGGGCTGATAGTCGGAACTGGTCTCATTTTCCCGACGAAAAGCATTGAGCGATTCTAAGTAAAAGTTTTGCAAAAAATCTTCGATCAGATTGAGTCGAGCCTGATAGCTAGCCTGAGCATGAGGCAGGGAAATATACCGGTATACGATCGCACTTAAGGTGCTGTGTAGTTCTACTCGACCTTTTAGCGACCCCAATCGGTAGTACTTGAGACATTGGTTAAAACGGTGCATACCGAGATTGTGCGCCCAAGTCTCAATCTCGCCAGAATCTTGAATGCGTCGACTCTGGGCACAGATCCTCTGTACCTCGTCACTTAAGCGCCCAGCAACAGCCCGACTATCTTTATCAGAAGCCCGTGTGGCTTGCTTAAACTCTTTGTATAGTTTCTCTGAAAGTGCTTCCACGCTCCGGAAGAACTACCCCGATGCAGATGATCCTTCAAACACTAACACAGGAAACTTTTAAATGGCGAAATCCGCTCCCATAACCACGAAAGCCGCCGCTGCGTTGCCAAGACAGTATTAAGAGATGGAGAATGGTGCCGTTTGCTCCTCATAGCAGTGGTTTGAGGAGGCTGTCTCTGTATTTTTCGCATTTGGTGCACGGTAAGCGATACCCTATCGCCTAGGTCACTTCATCAGTTCAATCCAAAATGCTTGAGGACAAAAGGGCATGTTACCTTTGCATCCCCATCTAAAATCCCACTCCCAGTGTTGGTTGCAGCGCACACGCATCGCTAATCAGTCTCATTTAGGCTGAATAACGTCCCCGAGTGCCACCAAAGTGTCCTAAATCTAGCGTCGCCAAAGTATCCTAAATCTGGCAGCGACTGCTAAGAAAGCTTTTTCCTTTAAGGAGTTTACTGACTCCGGCGAAACTTTAAGCGAGTAATTTGTAACATCCTAAACGGGATTGCGAGTGCCGTCGTCGCCCACGATCGCCTTGATTCCTTCCAAAGTCCCAGGGATCGCGCGAGGGTCCATGAACATCACTTTGCTGCTGTCGCTTTCACCGATTTGCTGACCCATTTCCAGATAGTCTTGGGCAATTAGGAATTGGAGCGCTTCCTTGGCCTGGGGGTCGGCACGCAGCTTGTCAGCAATAATAGCCATCGCTTCTGAGGTCGCCTGCGCCTTAAGCACAGCCTCTTGACGAAAGGCTTGAGCCTTGAGCACAATCGCCTTTTGCTGAGCTTCAGCATCCAAAATCGCTGCCTTTTTGCCCGACTCAGCTGCCAAAACTTCTGACTCAGCCTGACCTTTGGCTGAATTCACCGCCGACTCCCGCTCTCCTTCAGAGGTGAGCACGGCTGCCCGTTTGCGCCGCTCGGCTGCCATTTGCAGCTCCATCGAATCCTGCACTGCCTTGGACGGCATGATGTCGCGCAGCTCTACTCGCGTCACTTTTACCCCCCAAGGATCGGTAGAGATATCTAGTTCTCGCAGCAAAGACTCATTGATTTCAGAGCGGGCAGTAAAGGTTTCATCCAGCTCTAGCTTGCCCATTTCAGCCCGAATTTGGGTGAGCACTAGATTCACCATCGCGGCCTGCAGATTTTCCACCTTGTAGTAAGCCTTTTCCATATCTACAATGCGCCAATACACGACTGCATCCACGGAAATGGAGACGTTGTCACGGGTGATGCAAGACTGGGGTGGCACGTCGAGCACCCGCTCCCGCACAGTTTGCTTAAACACAACTTTGTCGATGACGGGAGTGATGAAGTTTAGTCCGGGAGTCAACTTTTTGCCGTTGTAGCGACCCAGGGTTTCAACCAGCGCCTCATCACTTTGATTCACAATCTTGACAGCGCTTGCGGCCACGCTGCCTCCAAGCGCTAACACAATTAGAAAACCAATGGGATTCATAATCTCCTGTCCTCATATTGAAAAAGTGGAACCCAGCAAAACTAAACTGAGCGGCGGTCATGAATGAATGCTGTGCTCCGGCATGATCAGCAGAGTATTGCCTTTGCGGCCAATCACAATGACGGGCTCGTCAGCCCCGATCGCCGCCTCAAAATCTTCGCAGCGAGCCTGCCAAGAGTTACCTTCATAGAGCACGCGCCCCGTCTTTCCAGGGGCAATCGATGTCAGGGTGCGGGCTTCGGTCGAGTCCGCTAACACGTAAGGTTCCCGCTTTGGCACAAACCGCTTCAAGGCCCAAGTA
>JBCCNE010000161.1:0-9047 GCA_039026015.1 Cyanobacteria bacterium P01_C01_bin.70
CGGAAAGGATTCTGAAACTTATTCACGCTTTCCAGGAAAGGCACCAGCATCAGGCCTAAGGGAATTGCCGTCATGGCGCCGATACCGAGCAACTTGTTGGGCACAATG
This sequence comes from Cyanobacteria bacterium P01_C01_bin.70, assembly GCA_039026015.1. Lineage (GTDB taxonomy): Bacteria > Cyanobacteriota > Cyanobacteriia > Phormidesmidales > Phormidesmidaceae > Halomicronema. The sequence continues at coordinate 109 of JBCCNE010000161.1, forward strand.
CGCAGAATTTGAAAAGTGGGGTACAAATACCACTCAGGCAGAATTTCCAACGGAGTGGCAAAGGGATTCGCGGGTTCGCCCACCATCGCCGGATCCAGAACTGCCAGGCCGACACAGCAAGCAATGGTTCCTAGAATGACCACAGGAAAAATGTAGAGTAAGTCATTGGGCCATGCCGGCTCACCATAGTAGTTGTGGCCCATGCCCTTTTTAAGCTTTTCTCTGAGCATCGGATCGCTCAGATCTGGTTTTTTAATAGTAGCCATAGTGCGTCACTCAACTTTGAGACTTACAGTTTGAAATCTGTCAAAGACAGTCGTGTTCTCTCTCGAAACTTGCTGCTCAACAGGACAGCGCTCAGAGCGGGCCAGAAATGCCCTGCTTCCGAATCATCAGGAAGTGTAGCAGCATAAAAACCGCGATCGACCAGGGTAGAACAAATGTGTGAAGGCTGTAAAAGCGAGTCAGAGTCGCTTGGCCAACGGCTTCTCCCCCGCGCATGAGCTCAACAATCGTCGGGCCCACAACAGGAATCGCGCCAGGAACGCCAGAGACGATTTTGACGGCCCAGTATCCCACCTGATCCCACGGCAGGGAGTAGCCGGTCACCCCAAAGGTCACGGTGATAACAGCCATAATAACGCCAGTCACCCAGGTCAACTCGCGGGGCTTTTTGAAGCCGCCGGTCAGATAGACTCGGAAAACGTGCAGGATCATCATCAGCACCATCATGCTGGCAGACCAGCGATGAATAGAGCGGATCAACCAGCCGAAGTTGACAGTCGTCATCAAATATTGAACCGATGTAAACGCCTCAGTCACAGTCGGCTTGTAATAGAACGTCATGGCAAAGCCAGTGGCGAACTGAATGACAAAGCACGTCAAAGTGATACCGCCGAGGCAATAGAAGATGTTGACGTGGGGCGGAACGTATTTGCTGGAAATATCATCGGCGATGGCCTCAACTTCCAGCCGCTCGTTAAACCACTGATAGGCTTTTGAATCGGTAACTTGTTTTGTAAACATGAAGCGAAAAGTTATTAATCTGAGCAGTGCATTCTTTAGGAATTTAACATAGGTAAAACTTCGCCCAGAGACATTTCACAGCGAATGTCATGAAAATCAATATCTAAATCGCTCAATCGCTAAAACGCCCTGAAGCAAAGGGGACTTTTGAGCTATAAAAAAGTTCACATAACTAAATTTAGCGTTTACATTTTGTAATGTGAGGCTGGTTCTTTTCCAGGGCATGGATCAATCTAGCCTATAGATAAGATGCTGACTTGGAGCAGTCCCTTCTAGAATTAAGAAAGATGAATTTAAGCACTATGGGACGCAAGTTTTTCGGCGCAGTCGCTTTGGGGCTGCTAGCGATTTTTTTGAGCTTAGGGGTCTATCAGCCCTCGGCGCTGGCGTTGACCGATGAGCAAAACTTAGTCGCCGAGGTTTGGCGCTTGGTCAATCGAGCCTATTTGGATACCACCTTTAACCGGCAAAATTGGTGGTTTACACGCGAGCGCTATCTAGAACGTGACTATGCCGATCATGAAGCGGCCTATGCTGCTATTCGTGAGATGCTGGCGTCTCTGGATGACCCCTACACGCGACTGCTGCAGCCTGAGCAGTATCGCAGTCTGCAAACCAGCACGGCAGGAGAACTGACCGGAGTCGGGTTGCAAATTGCCAAAGATGAAGCCAATCAGGCACTGGAGGTGATTGCCCCGATTGAAGGATCGCCGGCGGCGGCCCAACTGCAGCCGCGCGATCGCATCCTGGCGATTGACGGATATTCTACCCAGGCGCTCACCCTAGACGAAGCTGCCAGCTATATGCGAGGCCCGATAGGCACAACGGTTGTCCTCACGGTTTCGCGGCAGCAGCAAGCGCCTCAAGATATCACCCTGACTCGTGATGTGATTAACCTCAATCCGGTCTTGACGCGGCTAGAAGCGATTTCTGAGGACCTGACCGTCGGCTATATTCGTCTGACTCAGTTCAACGGCAATGCGGCCAGTGAGGTGGCGACCACCATTGCCGACTTTGAAGCCCAGGGCGCCAACGCCTACATCCTAGATTTGCGGAATAATCCCGGTGGTTTGCTCAACGCTGGCATTGAGATTGCCCGCCTCTGGCTGGATGCCGGCACGATTGTCTATACCTTTGATCGCCGGGGCGTGTTAGACAGCTTTGAGGCGCAGGGCATGGCGCTGACCGATGATCCGCTAGTGCTGTTGGTGAATGAGGGCACGGCGAGTGCCAGTGAAATTCTGGCGGGAGCGCTGCAGGATAATCGCCGTGCTCAATTGGTTGGGAATACTACCTTCGGTAAAGGCTTGATTCAGTCCCTCTTCGACTTGTCGGATGGCTCTGGATTAGTCGTTACCGTGGCGAAATATAAGACGCCCGCTAATCACGACATTAATCGCGTGGGCATTCGTCCCGATAAGGCGGTGCCGCTGCAGACGATTACGCGGGAGCAAATCGGCACGGCAGCCGATACGCAGTATCAGGCCGCGATTGAGATTTTGAGTCAGTCAACGGTAATGGCGAGTGCAACTTAAACAAAACCGCACCTATCATGACCCGCTGCATGGCGCGATCGCCCTTGATCGCCATGAGCCGGTTGAGCGCCTACTGATTGGTCTGATTGATACGCCGGAATTCCAGCGGCTGCGGCGAGTCAAGCAGTTGGGCTCCGCCAGTCTCACCTTCCATGGCGCTGAAAGTTCTCGGTTTACCCATTCCCTGGGCGTCATGGAGTTGACGCGCCGCGCCTTTGACTTATTGGCCCGGCGACATCTCCACCTGCAGCCCTATCGCGCCACCGTGCTGTGTGCGGCGCTGCTGCATGACGTGGGCCACGGCCCGTTTAGCCATACCGCCGAAGAAATCTTCAAAACCCACCACGAATTTTGGACCCGGCGCATTATCCGCGAATCCCCCGCTATACAGCGCTTACTCGCTGACTTTGACCCGGGACTGACGGCGGCAATAGAGTCGGTCTATACCCATCAGCATCCGCTGCCGCTGGTCTGGCAGTTGGTCTCGAGCCAGTTGGACTGCGATCGCCTTGACTACTTGATGCGCGACAGCTACTTTACCGGAGCGTCCTACGGCCATCTAGATTTAGACCGCATCGTGCAGTCGATGGGTATTGATGAAGACGGCAATTTGGTGGTGTCGCGCAAAGGGCAAACGGCTGTCGAGCACTACTTGCTGGTGCGCTATTTTATGTACGCCCAGGTCTATAATCACCCCAAAAATCTGGCCGCTACTTGGATTTTGCGGCAGGCTTTTCAGCGGGCTAAGGACTGCTTTGATCAGGGCAAACTGGACGCCGATGAAACCATTACCGCTTGGCTTCAGCATCCTCATCCCGGTTTATCGCTCAGGGATTATCTGGCGGCGGACGATATCGTTTTTTCGTATCATTTGCAGCGCTGGCAGCATCACAGCGATCGCTGGCTAGCCGATCTGTGTCAGCGGTTTATTCATCGTCGCTTGTTGAAGGGGCGGGATGTATCGGGCTTAGCCCCCGGCGATCGCGCCGCTCTCCTGGCCAGAACTCAAGCCCAGGTGCAGCAACTGGGCTATGCCCCGGAGATTTACTGTGGCTTTTCTAAAAGTCAAAATCGCGGCTACACGCTTTATCAGCGCGGCATCAAAATTTGGCTGGATGGCCATCCCGTGGACCTCAACTCAGTCTCACCCATCGTGGAACCCTTGACCCACACTTATCAACGGACTTGGCTGCTGCATCCGCCAGAAGTTACGCCTTGGCTAGATGAGCAGTTGGCTCAGCAGCGCCTGTTGGCAGTGGGCGATCGCTAACGATGTCGTGGTGGCGATCGCGAAAATACCGAGCAAATGCTGGCGGCGATCGCTAAGCTAGCGAAGAAATCAGGCAAATGAGCTTATGACAGCCTGCCCTTTTTGCGACATTGTTAGTCGGAATGCCCCTGCCAGCCTGGTGTATGAAGACGAGGCGACGATGGCGCTAATTCCCTTAAAACCCATCTATCCGGGGGCCTGTATGGTCATTCCGAAGGTGCATATCGACCACTTCACCGATCTTCCTGACGACCTTGCCGCCCATGTGATGGTGGTAGCTCAACATATTGGCCGCAAAATTATGGCCGTTTATCAACCGCTCAAAGTAGGGATGGTCGTCCACGGTTTTGGCGTGCGTCACGCCCACTTGAACCTGATACCTCAGCATGATCCGCTGGATATTACGTCTAAGCAGTTAGCCTATATTGAAGACGGCCAAATCAAATTTAGTGAAAAGCCGCTGCCAACGCTGAGTCGTCAAGAACTTGATGAGCAGGCCGCGATCTTGCGAATTGCCGGCAAGTTGCCGACGGCATTGCTGCAAAAGTAAGGGGTGATGCTGGACCGGTCAAACGCAGGCAGTTCATCTCGGCCGGAAGCCATGGTTGTGCTAATGCAGCTTTAAAGGTCATCCATAATTTGATAAGTCGGAATTATCTAGAAAATTTATCATCAAGATAAATCTGATAGTTCCCATCTTCAGAGGAGAATGATATTCTTGTCATAGAGCAAAAGCAATTGTGCTCCATTTTTTCATTTGCTTTCATCAATATAAAAAGAACAGGTGTTCGTGATGGCGCTGACAAACCGCATAAACTTCCGAAACCTGCGCGGAGATATGTTTGGTGGCGTGACTGCAGCCGTGATTGCCCTACCGATGGCCTTGGCCTTCGGGGTGGCGTCTGGTGCAGGCCCCGAAGCTGGTCTCTATGGCGCGGTCTTGGTTGGCTTCTTTGCTGCCCTCTTTGGCGGCACTCCGACTTTAATTTCTGAACCCACCGGTCCGATGACGGTGGTCATGACGGCGATTATCGCCAAGCTGACGGCTTCTGACCCCGAAAACGGCATGGCCATGGCTTTTACCGTGGTGATGATGGCCGGGGTCATTCAGATGATTTTCGGCTTCCTCAAGTTGGGCCGATATGTCACGCTGATGCCCTACACCGTGATTTCTGGCTTTATGTCAGGCATCGGTGTGATTCTGATTATTCTGCAGATTGGGCCGTTTTTGGGGCAGGCCAGCCCCGGAGGCGGCGTCATTGGCACGATTACCAATCTGCCTACCCTATTTGGTAACGCTGTGATGCCTGAGGTCATCTTGGCGGTCTTTACGGTGGCGGTCTTGTTCTTGATGCCGAAAAGGTTCAAGCGACTTTTGCCGCCGCAGCTAGTGGTTTTGATTGCGGGTACGCTGCTGTCCATAGCTTTCTTTGGCGATGCTGACATTCGCCGGATTGGGGCTATTCCGACAGGACTGCCGGAAATCAGAGTGCCGACCTTTACGGCTGAGCAGTTTCAGATCATGTTGATCGACGCCTTTGTGCTAGCCGCACTGGGCTGCATTGATGCGCTGCTGACTTCCATGGTGGCAGATAGCTTGACTCGCACTCAGCACAACTCTGATAAAGAGCTGATTGGCCAGGGGTTAGGTAACTTAATCTCAGGGCTATTTGGTGGTCTAGCTGGCGCTGGCGCCACGATGGGCACAGTGGTCAATATTCAAACGGGTGGTCGCACGGCACTGTCTGGTTTGGTGCGTGCCGTACTACTGATGGTTGTGGTGCTAGGAGCGGCGGGTCTGATTGCGCCGATTCCGCTGGCGGTGCTGGCTGGCATTGCAGTCAAAGTCGGTTTCGATATTCTCGACTGGAGCTTCCTCAAGCGAGCGCACAGCGTTTCTTGGAAAGGCACGATGATTATGTATGGCGTGCTCTTCCTAACGGTGTTTGTGGACTTGATTGTGGCCGTCGGCGTGGGAGTCTTCATCGCCAATATTCTGACGATTGACCGCCTTACGAAGCTCCAGGCTGAGGGGGTCAAGACGATTACTGATGCGGACGAAGATGAAGATCTGCGGATGACGCCAGAAGAGCAGGTGCTGCTCGATCGCGCGGAGGGTCGCGTCTTACTCTTCCACCTCAGCGGGCCCATGATTTTTGGGGTGGCCAAAGCCATTGCCCGCGAACACAATGCCATGAAAGATCATGACGTCTTGGTATTGGATCTCCATGACGTGCCAATCCTGGGGGTGACGGCTTCTCTTTCCCTCGAAAACATGATCCAAGATGCCAGCGATAACGATCGTCCGGTGTTTATTGCTGGGGCTTCGGAGCAGGCCCTCCGGCGTCTTGAAAAGTTGGGAGTGCGGCGCTTTGTCTCCGAAGATCACATTGTTGATAGTCGGACAACAGCCCTACAGCGGGCGCTATCGCTTTTAGATGGCCCCTCGGGAACCTCGGAAACTCCAGCGATGACCTCGCCGGTGAACTCGTAGCGGTTGGTTCCGCAGCGGTCGGAGGGAGTGGGCGATCGCTCACACGCTCTGAGCACCCAGAAATCTGGCTGATCTTTATGACCCTCGATGAGGTGTTGATGCGCGATGCCTCGCGATTTGTCGCAGCCGCATTGACTGCATTCCACTCGCACGAATGCCTGAGCCAGATTTCTCAATGTGGCTACAGGGGGCGATCGCGCTTTGTCCCCCCTTTAAGTTGATTTGACCTCTTGAATTGTATTTTTGAGACGTTGTTAGGACCTGAATAGGATGCTTTCTCTTGATTTTGTCGATCATTCGCTTGTCTTTTCCTCTGTATTAGCAGAGGTACCCACAGAAGAAGCCGCCCCGCTGATTTTGGCCGGGGTCCTGCTTAGCCTGATGGTGGTTTATCTGGCCAGCAAGCTGGGCGGTGAGCTGTCAAGAATGATGGGATTGCCGCCAGTCCTGGGTGAACTGGTGAGTGGGGTATTGGTTGGTGTCTCAGCGCTCCATCTTTTGGTCTTTCCCGAAGCCGGAATCGAGGCCTCTAGTTCAGTGCTGATGGGTGCGCTGCAAACCCTGATGGGCACCTCTGGTGAAACGCTGAATTACGTGTTTGAAACCCAGGGCGAAATTATTTCGGTGCTGGCGGAACTCGGCGTTATCATTTTGCTCTTTGAAATCGGCTTGGAATCTGATCTCAAGGAGTTGCAGAAGGTGGGCTGGCAGGCGGCGATCGTGGCCGTGGTTGGAGTGGTTGCGCCCTTTGCCCTGGGGACGGTCGGTTTAATGGCGATCTTTAATGTGGCAGCGCTGCCAGCAATTTTTGCTGGGGCGGCACTGACCGCAACCAGTATTGGCATTACGTCTAAGGTGTTGTCAGAACTGGGGCAGCTGCGCTCGCGGGAAGGCCAAATCATTGTCGGCGCGGCGGTGATGGACGATGTCCTTGGCATTATTGTGCTGGCCGTGGTGGCGAGCTTGGCCAAAACCGGTGACGTGTCTATCCCGAATGTCGCCATCTTAATCGCCAGTGCTAGCGGTTTCTTGCTCGGTGCCATCCTGGTTGGTCGCGGTTTCAATAAAGTATTTGGCAGCATTAGCGATCGCCTACAGACGCGCGGCAACTTGGTGATTCCGGCGCTGACCTTTGCCCTGGCCCTGGCCTTTGTCGCTCAAGTCGTTCACCTCGAAGCGATTTTGGGTGCGTTTGCCGCTGGCCTGGTGCTAGACGAAACCGACCAGCGCAAGGAACTTGATCGTCAAATCATGCCCATTGCGGATGTACTAGTGCCGATTTTCTTCGTCACAGTCGGTGCCCGCGTTGACCTGAGCGTCTTGAACCCCGTTTATCCCGAAAATCGTCCGGGTCTAATCATTGCGGCCTTCCTGATTGTGGTCGCCATGATTGGCAAGACGATCACCGGCTGGGCCGTCATTGGCAAAGAGCCCGTCAATCGCCTGGCGGTTGGCTTTGGCATGATTCCTCGAGGTGAAGTCGGTCTGGTGTTCGCCGGGATTGGAGCCGCCAGCGGCACTCTGGATCGCCCACTGCAGGCGGCTATTATTGCCATGGTGATTCTCACAACCCTGGTGGCACCGCTGCTGCTGCGGTGGGCCTTCCGAGAGGAGGAAACCGTGGCAGAGACAGCCGATTTAGCCGGGTCGTAGATGAAGGTAGGGGCGATCGCCCTGACATTGATTCAAGCCATTTAAGCTGGTAGAGACGCGATATATAGTGTCCCTACCAGCATTTTTGATCTGACCAGACGGCCTAAAACAGGGTCAGAATCATCGGCAACAGCTTTTGGCAAACAGCCGCAAGATTAGAGCCCTCGATCAGGGGCTCGGTGATGGCTCGCAAGTTAGCTGCTGCCCGCTTTGCGACGCGTTGCATGGCATTGTCTTGGGGTTTCGTGCCCGCTTCGGCTAAATTGCTGATGGATTGTAGAGCCTGTTTTTTCTCCATCTCGCTGAGTTCGCTATCCGCTTCGACGGCCTGCTGAATTTGGCTCAGCATCTCTTTGAGGCTGGGCCGATCAGGGCAATTGGCCGTATCCGGCAGTTGATTAATCTGAACGCTGACCTGACCGCTGAGTTCACCCAGGTTGACGACATTGCCCTGCATCTGGTCGCCCGTATTCACAAAGCTGCCGTCAGTTGCCGAGATGTGGGGATTGTTGCTGTGGGTCATGGCGGTCGTGGTGACAGTAACGGTGTTGGCGGCGGGGCCAAGACTGAGCATAATGGCCTTCAGCTCATCGGCGCGCTTGCGCTCCCCTTCCAGCAGCCCCTGCGTCCTGGCCGCCTCCAGTTTAAGCGTTTGCAGCTCGTCAAAATCTTGCTCAAACTGGCCTTTATCAGTGCCTTCAGGAACAGTGACGGTGACTAACACATCCTTACCTTTTTTCTCGAAGCCCTGAATGGCATCAGCAGACAAGTCATAGTTAGCCATCAACTGCTCTAGCGTTTCTTTGAAAACGTGGGGATAAATGCCTTGACGAATCAGGATTTGCACGGTGTCAAGCATTTCTTTGAAGAACTTCTCGAAGTCGCCCGGTTCAAACACCTTGTTGGGATTGTGAGGACGGCGCTCGCGATTGCCTCGCCTATCTGGTTTCTCTTTAAGGAA
>JBCCNE010000162.1:0-9009 GCA_039026015.1 Cyanobacteria bacterium P01_C01_bin.70
ACTCGTCAAGATGTGCATTTAGAGCAGGCGGTATGTGCCCTGCTGCTGGGACAGGCCGAAGAGGCGGTGCATGCCCTAGAGCGGAGTCAAGAATATGAGCCCCTTGCCTTTATTCGGGAACATTCTCAAGGGTCGCCGGATCTTTTGCCGGGACTTTGCTTGTATGCCGAGCGCTGGCTGCGGGAAGAAGTGTTTACCCACTTTCGAGACTTAACTGAGCAGCAAACAGCCCTCAAGGATTACTTTGCTAACCCGCAAGTACAGGCGTTTCTGGAAACCATGACGGTTGGCCCAGCACCCGCAGCGGCAGCGACTGCGAGGGCGGCGCGATCGCCCTCGCAGTCGCGCTCAGGTTCCCCTTTTGCGGTCAATCATCAGACCTCGTCGCCCCTGGCCATGGAGACTGCTGCCAGCAATGGCGATCAGCCTCCGGCTCAGCGACCAGTCGATGCGAAGGCTGACACGGCGACTCCGTTCGTCGATGAGCGTTTGGTGGCGACGATGGCCAAGGAGCACGAGGACAGCGCCGTGGCGGAGCTGAGCATTGCTGAGCGAGTGTCACAAATGTCCCCTAACGGTCAACTACGCGGTTCAACCGCAACCGTGCAGCCGTCGCCCTCCGTGCGGAATGGCGCTCGCCCCACGGCTCCGACGACGGCTTCGACTAAGCCGTTGTCGCCCTCAAGCCGTTCGCGATCGCCTCATTGGGGGCGATTGACTGGAGTCGCGATCGTCGGCCTCTTGGCGATGGGCACCTTGGGCTTTGCTACTGTCAGAACGATGAACTGGATTGGGGCGAGGTTTTCTGGCCCCAAAATTCAGAGACCGGCCTTGGACATTAGCCTGGCAGCCTCGCCCATCAGCATTCCTGCGCCGCTGCCGCCAGAGGCCGAAATTAGCATCAGCGACGTGGCGGAGCGCACCATTACTAACTGGTTAGAAGCCAAGCGACAGGCGATGGGGCCAGAACATAGCACAGCCGTTCTGGAAAATATCTTGGTCGACCCGGTCCTGACAGAATGGCAAAATCGTGCCAATGGTGGCCAGCGAGACAATTGGTACTATACATTTGAGCATGACATCAATGTCACCAGCGTTGAGCCTGATGATCCTGCCGCTGAGACCTTAACTGTGGAAGCGGAGGTGAATGAAGTCGCCGAATTCTTTGAATTGGGAGTGCGCAACGACACTCTCTCCTATGATAGCGCTCTCACCATGCGCTATGAGCTGGTGCGGCAGGGCAGTGACTGGTATGTCAAAGAAATGGCCGAAGCTGGAGAATAGGGCGACACGGCTTCCCATAACTTGGGTTGAACGGTGGGGCCGAGGTTGACCACTTTGTTGCATTTTTGCGATTGCGCCCTCCAATAGTGGTGAATTAGCTCATTTTGCGGTATGTTGTGCGCTTGTGTGTCAGCGCTAAGATGGTGATCCCGCTGGTCAGGTGTGAGTCATTTATGTGCTTGACGAAGGGTATTTTAATGTTGCAAACCTAGTGAACTTGAGGATATGCAAGTTGACAGTCCTCCGGCGTCATCATCGCCTTCGATTTTAGAAACGCTTCCCTCTCCCAGCCTGCCATCGCAAGACTGTCCGCGTCGGGTCAGAATGGATTTGGATTTGCTGATACTAGCAATTGAATCCCTTGATGTCTCTGGCTCCGAGGCACTTCTCAAAGTTTCTGACCAGCTCGGATTACAGGCTGTGATTCCAGGCCGCGTCCAGCTTTGGCGCATCCGCAGCACGAACCCGATGCGGCGACAGAGCCAGCGCGATCCCCTGTCCATCGATCAGGCCAAAGCCTTGACCCTGGTAATTTGCTTTTTGACTAAACGGTTGACGGTGCTGATCCGACAGCTGCTCTTGGGACATCAGCAGTTACAAGACCAAAACCTCAGTGCTGAACATCATTTTCGCTTGGCTGACTATCTGGGCCGGTTTCGCACCCTGTTCCGAGCGCGCATGAATCCTAAACGAGCCGGGGTAATTGCCTACAGCACTGATGACAAGCTCAACGAACTGGCCCTGTTGTTGCTGACTCGGCTCTTATTTTGTACTGGCACCCAAGGCCCCCAGCGCCTGTGGAGCAGCCTGTTTGATGGAGAAGTCGTATGACGATACAGCGCCAATACATCCTACCGAACTGCAACCTGATCGTTGAGGGGCTGCTGGCCGGCGATGAGTCTGACCCGACTTCGCCGCTGACGGTTGTGCTCAATTCAGAATGCAGCTTTCCGGGGACGAGCGATCGCCTCAGCGGCGGCAGAGAATTTCTGGACGCGCTGGTGCGCACCGTGAGTGCCTATGCGCAGTCGCTGCTCAGCGGCGTGACCCATCCCACCGAAGAGGCGGTTGTCGATGCGCAGCCCGTCACCCTAAAGTACGCCGAGGGCTCTCGTCATCAGCTGGTGGCCACGATCGCTGAGCCCAACGGCAATCAGCAACCCAAAACCATTGAGCTCAACTCAGTGCAGCTCTTCGACCTAGTCGAAGCCGTCGATCAGCTGCTGGCTGATGCTTTGACGCTGCCCGACATGACTCTACAAGTGGTGCCACTCAACCGCCGCCATGCCCGCCCCACGGAACCGGCAACCAAACGCGTGATTCCAGCAGCGGTGGGTATCTCTACGCTGGCGGCAGCAGCGGCGTTCCTCTTTATGCCGCCCGTGCCAGAATTTGAGCCGACCCGGGTTGAAAGGCCGGATCTCTCCGATTTGGTGCAGCAAGAAGCGGCTAATTTGGGGGCAAGCGGTGATGCTCCTGGCGACGAGGATGCGGATGCGAACACGGACGATTTAGATGCACCGGCTCCCGACGCGAGCGATGATATCGCCGTGTCCGACAGCGAGGGCGCGGATGAGGAAGACACGACGGTGGTTGATGACAACGCAGACGGTGGGGCCGATAGCGCCGCCGCTGCTGAGACAGTCGATCCTGTGGCGGCAGGCATTGCGCTAGGGCGGCTATCTGCTGCCCGGCCAATCGTGGATGATGCCACCCTCAACGACATCGAAGTGGAACTTGAGTCCGATCTAGCAGCCGCGCTAGAAGAGTTGACCGCAGGCGCAGAGCCTGACTTTGACGAGGCGTTAGTTTATCGAGTTGCGGTCTCAGGAAACGTGGAAATCTTGGGCTACAAATACGAAAATGACGCGGCCCTGGAGAACATTGACCGTACTCCTCTGCCAAGTCTGACCTTTATTCCCATCAATGAGGAAAGCGTGCAGGATGAGCCCATTGCTCAGTTCCGCGTGACGTTTAAGCCAGATGGTGAGGTTGATGCCGAGCTGATTGAGCCCGAGGATGAGGAGTAAGAGGAGCGGCATTGGGCGTTATGGCTTGGGTGAGGTGGGCGACATTGGTGAGCGGTTAATCATCCTTATACGCTTCCACTTCCAACTGTGAATCATTGCCCTTTGCCTTCTGTGCCCTGGCTTTGGTCAGTCACTTTAGTCAGGGGCAGCGATGTTGCAGCATCGCCCCTCTACGGATGATCGTGTGAAACTCTCCAACTTCTATAGCTGCTTCTGGGCCGATTTGGACAACCACCAGGCCGCGAGTCCACCGCCTAAAAAGCCAAATAGGTGACCTTCCCAAGAGACTCCGGGCTGATTGGGCAGCACTCCCCACAAAAAGCTGCCGTAAAAGATAATTACCAGCACTGACGCGGTAATGGCAAAAACGCTGCGGTCAAAATAGCCTCGCAGCAGCAAGTAACCGAAATAGCCGAACACCACGCCACTAGCGCCAATGTGAACAGAGTTTGAGGCACCAATTAACCAGGTCCCCAAGCCACTGATGAGGGCCGATACGATGGTGACGATCCAAAAATCTTCGGCTTTGCTCAACATAATCAGCCCTCCCAAGGTCACAAAAGGCAGGGTGTTGTGCATCAGATGGCGAAAATTGCCGTGCAAAAAGGGGGCCCAAAGAACGCCTTCTAAGCCATCGAGCTGTCGAGGATAAATGCCGTGTAACACCAGTCGCCCGCTAAACAGTCCCACATTGGCAATTTGAATGCCCCAGAGCAGTAGGGTAATGACGACCAGAGTCCAGATGGGATTGCGGGGCGATCGCCAAGATGGCTTAGGCGTTGTTAATGGCATGGAAATTTCTAGAAGGTTGACGTGGTGATGAGTACTCAACTAATGCTAGCGTGCGGGTATTAAGGCATGTTGGGGTTTGGTTTTTGATGGACAATCCCAGACCTCACAGAAAGCTAGGGTGACTGTAGATGAGTGGTTATCGGTATCTGTCTCAGGGTGCTTGGGAGCAATACTGCCAAATCAGGGGGGCTGAACCCCTTACATCCTAAAATCATCTTTGGTTTATTTGAGATAAGTTACTTATTTGAACTGAAGTGTCGTGGCTAATCACTGTTCCAAAATCTAGTAAGGGCTAGTTAGCCTACAAAGGCAAGGTTCTTTTATAGCGCCAAGCCAGGATGTTGTTTAGATGGAATACGCTTAGAAGCGTCTCTATCAGGTTGAAAGTGTCTCTACCTTTCACCATAGCGAGTTAGAGCCAAGCGTGATTATTACTGAATTACTAGCGGTTTTGTCAGTTTCGGCAGCAACCGGTCTACGCATTGCTTTACCCTTGCTGCTGATCGGTTTGATTTCCGCCGACCTGTGGGAGCAAGTGCCCATTCTGTCTAACCTGCCGCCGACTATCGTGGTAGGAGCACTCGTTTCGTGGTCGCTGGTTGAACTGATATTTGCCAAGCAGGAACTAGTGCAGCGATTTGTGCAGAACGTAGAGTTGGCGCTTAGTCCTGTTTTTGGGGCGATCACCGGCATCGCGGTAGCCCGCACTTTTTATCCTGATTGGTGGATAACGGCTCTACTCGGCGGTCTTGGAGGCACGCTGGCCCTGGTCATTAAGCTGGTGCAAGTAGGACGGTTTTACCGCTTTCGACGACCCTCAGTATGGCTGATTTTTGCTGAAGACTTTCTCTGCGTTTGCCTCGTGTTTTTAGCTTTTGATGCTCCCCAACAAGGCGGCTTGATTGCGCTGCTGCTGCTGTGGATCGCGCTACGCACCTCACAGGCTTGGCGACAATGGTACCTGGGCCCTCGACGCGGCGATGGCCGGCGTTCCCGACGGCTTAAACGAGAGCCTTAAAGCTGATTGACAAAGGGGCTCTTCAGGCGCGCTGCGATCAACGCTGGGCTAGAAAGTGAGCCATTATCTGGAAAATCGACATAGAAGTTGAAGACTTCGATATCACTGACGTTCACAGAGTTTGTAAAACACTCCTTAACCGCCTTTTTAAACCTCATAAGCGGCTGGATAAAGCGCTCCAATCAATCGTTCTTAACGTCTTGCAGTAGACGTAACATTCCGCACTTAGCACCCTTAAATCGCTCAGGTTTACGGAACTTTTATCTCCGAACCCTAGACTTGGGAGGGCAAGGGGGCCATTCGACAACACAATTTTAACTGCAGAAGCTGAGGACTTCAGAGCAGTTACCAAGCAACAGATGGTCTCGTCACCGATAGCTCATATTTCGTTACAACAGCCGCTCTCTAAAATCGCTAGCATGGGAGGCACGTTTTACACCAATGACAAAAATTGTTGGTGATAGCGCAGTCCTCTCTCATCATCAAGGACGTTTTCTACAATGTTTAAACCTACTCATCTCTGTCGATTAGCTATCTGTCGCCGGGCGCTTGTTGTGCTGGCATTATGGGCATTATTTTTGGTTGGTGCGAATGAAGTTCGTCGGGCCGCTGATGGTGAGCAAACGCTTTATGAAGGCATCAAGCGGCTGGCCGTTTACAGCTTGGCCCTAAAGGCGGAAGCAGAACAGTAGACAGAATCGCTAAGCTGCGGGCTGTCGGCTGTTTAGTTCTCCTTCCAGCCCACAGTGCAATCGCCCATTCCCCCACTAGAGAATTGCAAAGACCTTCAACGGATGGAATTCTACGACAAGGCGATCGCGGTGCTCACATGAGTTTGCTGGCCATGCCGATGAGTCCGGCCATCTGCCCCAGGTCAACTTCGCCGGCGAGTACTTTTTCCAGTAGTCCGCCCCCTTGAGAGTTGGAGCCCTTTACCAAGAACTGGGCGATTAGAGGGGTGACGCTCTCAATCATGGCGGGCTCAACTCCGACCCGCTGAGCCAAGGCGGTGACCTGTTGTGAGCCCAACAGCTGCTCGATTGCGCCGGTGGCCGCAACGTTTTGCAGAGTCCCCATCAGGGAGCTGGGGTCGCCTTGTTTTTGCAGCTCGTCTTGAAAGCCCCGTGCTACATCGCCAATTTTGTTGTTTTCTACAGGGGCCTTGTTCAGCGCACCCAAAACCGTGCCCATTAGATCTTTACTGGCTTCCGTGTCCGAGCGCTCGATCGCCTGACCGACCATACTCATCAGATCCATATCAGTTCATCCTGCGGCTAGAGATCTCTTTACAGATACCACAGCGAGCAGCCCGCTGCCGTATTTTAGAAGATTGGTTTAGCAAAGCTCCAAAATGCCTTGCAATCAGCTGTTTCGGAGACTTGCAGCAGCAGCGCTAGTCAGCAGCTAAGGCGAGAATTCAAAATAGGGTAGAGCAATCGCGACAGATGACGGCGGCAAGCTGGAGTTTCATCAGCGGTGAATAGCGGCGTGGCGATATGGTCTGGATATAGTGGCTGCACCACCTGCCAGAGGAAGCGTTTGGAAATCACCTTACTGGGGGCAAAGGTCTGTACATCTTCAGGGGGAATGGTCTGCTGGGCGATGGCGGTGCGGATTGCTTGCTCAGCCCAATGATAGGCGCTTACGTCAGACAGCGGTGGCGCAGCGGCGGCAGTGGCAGGCAGAGCCGGCTGAGGCAGACGGGCTAGGGCCGAGGCTAAAACCGCCTTGGTGACGGGCGTCTCGGGATAAAAGCCAAGGTCACGGCGGCGGGCCGTTCTGACGACATCGGCGAGCGCCACCATTTGAATCGCTTCAAAATCAGGGTCATTGAGGGCGACATCATCGCAGGCAAATACCGGTATGCCCTGGCGCACTAGGATTTGCTGCAGCGTCCACTGCCAATTTGGCTGACTTCTGAGGGCCGCGATGCTGCCTAGCTGGGCGGCCTTGGCGGCGACTTGGCCGGCTGCTTCTCCGAGGGTCCACTGCGCCGTTGGATGCTGAAATATCGAACGCAACTGCGGTTCACATCCGGGCAGACTGACGCTTAAAAATCCTTCGGTATTTTGCAAAATCAGCGATCGCAGCGGCACCGATAAGGGTCTAGGCTTGGCTAGTCGATCGCGATTGAGCATCAAGATCACGGCAATACTATCGGTAAAGAATGGTCCCCGCGCCTCGTGCTGAAAGGCCGCCATCGTCTCCTCTACTGTCAGCCTATGTTCTGGAATCAGGGTGGATTCAGCGGCATCAGCCAAGTCTTTTTGCAAAACGGCGTCGGCCGTGGCGTCGAGAACTAGCCGCGCGTGAATTTGAAACTGCTGCTGGGTGGCCATATCTTGGAAGACCACCTGATGCACGCGCCGCCGTTCTCGCTGTTGAGAATACAGCACTCGAATCGGTCGGCCCTGGCGAACCAGCATCAGCTGCTGGCTGCGAAGATGCGGCGCGATGGCTTGGCGAAATTTCGCTTCCCTAGCGGACACCGCGGTTGGGCTGCTAGGGGATAAGGGACTCAATGCCGTTTCTGAGGCGGGTGCCTGAGTTGGCGACAGGGCCGACGGTGACGGCCAGTTGGTCCAAAACGACTGCTGGCTTTGCGACATAATCGTGGCGTCTTCCCAGGGCAAAATTTGTCGCCCGTGACGCCAGCTAAATCGTGACTTGGCCGGTTGTGCCTGCTGTCGATTCAGGGTTTTGACTAAGTCGCGGGTGCCGGTCTGCGCCCAACAGACCTGTCCCCCCGCCTGCAAAATCGCTAGGGTAGCCGTGTAGGCAGCAATCGAGTTGCCCACCACCAACGTTTTACAAAAAACGGTCTCGCGATGGGCTGGGCGCAACGCCCCGGTCTCGTAATGGGCTCGGCGTAACGCTCCGGAAATCTTGGCGGTTAAGCGGCTAGCCACAGATATTTGGCCATCTCAAAGCTGTTGGGATCACCATATCTCATCCTGCGATCGCTGGCACTGCTTTAGCTCAGAGTGTGAAAAATCTTCGAACTGAGCGTCATGATAAGCGGGCAAAGGCTGTCAATGGAGGTCAGCTTTTGAGCGCCGGCGAACTTAGGAATGAGGATTATATAAACTCCCAACTTTCTAGAATTCAATAGTCTAAAACAGCATTGCACCGGCTGAGGTTATGCCGCCCCCCTATTCAATGGCTATCGAACAGCAGATGCAACGATACTACAGGTCATTGTCGGAAAAGGACCGACGCCGTTATGCGGCCATCGAAGCTGTGAAATTGCGCCATGGCGGCATCAGCTACATCAGTCGAGTACTGGGGGGTGACTATCACAAGATTAAATCGGGGATGCCGGAATTAATCGAAGAGACTACGCTGCATCACACTCGCATCCGGCGACCGGGTGGGGGCCGCAAAGCCGCTCTCGATACGATTGAAGGCCTGGATGAGGTCTGTTTACGAGTCATCGCCGACTATACGGCAGGCTCTCCGATGGATGACTCAGTAAAGTGGACGCACCTCACTCGGGCAGAAATCGCCCAGTTCCTGCAGCAACAGGAGAACATCACGGGCCGTTGAACCAGTGGGCAGTAAACCGGATTCATGCGCTCGGTGAGTCGCTCAAAGCCGGCTGTTAAAGGAGGATGGGGAAACACCTTGAGCCTCTGCTTTCGCCAGTTGAAACAGCTCAAAGGTTGAATGATGAGGCGCAAATTATTGAGTCAATGCTTCCAACATCTTTGGTTTTGCCCCCCAGGATGTTGAGCGCAGATAGGAGGGGCCAGAGGACACCTGTCGTTAAAGCTATCTATTACACACAAGTCGGTGGAATATTTAAAATAACTGGATTTCACCGCTTGATTGCTGAGCCATAAAGAACACAAAACGCCATCGATGCGACAGCAGTAGTTTGAGCAC
>JBCCNE010000163.1:0-8969 GCA_039026015.1 Cyanobacteria bacterium P01_C01_bin.70
CTCTCAACAGTGACGCCTTGTTGACAATAATAGCGAGTGATCCCCAATATTTGCAAGAAGATTTCCTTGTTGAGAATAACTCTTGATATATTTAGACATGAGATAAGGCTCAATTTTGGGCCAAGCGCTACAGTTGAAAATATCCGATCATGGCAAAGATGTTGCTGCTCTTCGTTTTCAGCGGCTTTTTGATTATCTGAGAGCGCCGCCGCCAACGCGATGCATTTAGACATCTCACCCTTGGAAAAATTTCATGGCGTGTATCTTCTAGGGTTCGGCAGGGGAGCCGGCCTGAGCCGTCGCGATCGCTAGTTCCACATTGGGAACCGTGCGCAGCCGATCCATTACCGTCACGACTTGACCATGTGAGACGGCTTCATCCGCTCGAATAATCAGCAAAATTGGACGATCACCAATTCGTCGCGCTTGAATCTGTTCGGCCAGTGAGTCGAATGTTGCCGCTTCATTGCCCAACTGCAAATTGCCGTCGCTGGTAATTGTCAATGTTAGTGAATGCTGCTGCAGTTGGTTTTCGCTGGTGGCAGCGCTCGGTAAATTGACCGGCAGGCCCTCTGAACGCGTGAGGAATAAACTCGACAAAATGAAAAAAATCAGCACCACAAAAATCACGTCGATCATCGGTACGATGTTGATCTGCGGCGTCGTTTCCGGTTCTTCGGGGAGATGCATGGCACGGTGTCCCTAACTTTTCAACTGCGGCAAACCTAGCGCTATTGTGCAGAATTCGTATGAAATTCATGGGCCATGCCGATAGAGAGGCCTATGTAAGCCACGTTGATTCTTGAGCATGGTTGTGGGCGCGATCGCCCAAAGCTTTGAAACCAATACTGCTCATAGAATTCCTTTAGAACTGGGAATTTGGCTAGCGCGGCGGGGATCGATTTCTGTGGCCATGCGCATGGCGCGGGCAAAAGCTTTGAAGGTGGCCTCGATAATGTGGTGAGAATTGATGCCGTCGAGCTGGCGAATATGCAGCGTCATTTGGCTGTGGTTCACCACGGCGACGAAAAATTCTCGTACCAGTTGCGTGTCATAGGTGCCGACCCGCTCGGTGGGAATGGACAGCCCGTAACTGAGGTGTGGCCGCCCGGAAAAATCTAGCGTGACCTGAACGAGCGCTTCATCCAAAGGGGCAACGAAGTGGCCAAAACGGACGATGCCTTTGCGATCGCCCAACGCTTCCTTCAAGGCCATGCCTAACGTGATGCCCACATCTTCGTTTGTATGGTGATCGTCGATTTCGTAATCACCCTGAGCGTGTACTGTCAGGTCAAACAGCCCGTGGGAGGTGATTTGATGCAGCATGTGGTCCAAGAACGGTACGCCAGTGTTGACGTTGCACTGACCGGTGCCGTCGATGTTGATGGTGACCTGGATATCGGTTTCGCCAGTCGTGCGGCTGATTGTGGCGATGCGACTGGGCCGATTGAGGGAGTGTGTGGTGGGGGGATGACGATCTTGGAGTTGCATGGGAATGGGAGGGTGTAAGGGTGGCGGGGTGATGGAGTAACGGGGAGGGGCGAACGGCCGTTTGCCCGTAAGGGATGAGGCAGTGTATGGATAACGCTATTGTCTAATCCAATCGGTTGCGGTCAAAATGCTTCGCCCTAGAGTAGCAGAATGGATGGCGTTAAGTTTGTGTCTGGACATTGCGAGAGTGCAGTGCCCTATGGCTGGGGAGTCATGGCAGCCAAAACGGGGCGAATGTCGTCGTTGGTGACTTGATCAGTGATGAAGACATGGGCGATCGCCTTGGGCAAAATAAATCGCACCCGACCGTCTTCCACTTTCTTATCGCCTTGTAAAAGGGGAATCAAGGCTTCGGCACTGGCCTGACTGGGAATAGTAATCGGCAGCTTGGTGGTTTGAATCAGGTGCTGCTGGCGCTGTTCGTCGTCTGCTGACCAAAGCTCAAGGGCGGTCGCCAGCTTGCCGGCCGCGACCATGCCAATACCCACGGCCTCACCATGATTGACGATCCGATAGCCGGTAGCGCTTTCGACCGCGTGACCAATGGTGTGGCCATAGTTCAGAATAGCCCGCAGCCCCGATTCCTTCTCATCTTGAGCGACAACCTCGGCCTTGGCCTGGCACGATCGCTCTAAAATCATCTGCATCAAGGCCGCGTCCACATAGCGGTACTGATCGAGGCGAGCGGCTTTTTCCAAAGCGGTGAACAGTTCCGCATCCCAAATCACGCCGTACTTAATTACCTCCGCCATGCCCGCCCGAAACTCTCGGGACGGCAGCGTTTGCAAAACGTTGGGATCAATCACCACGAGGTGCGGCTGATGAAATGCTCCAATCAGGTTTTTGCCCTGGGGATGGTTGACGCCAGTTTTACCGCCAATGGAGGCATCGACCATGGCCAGCAGAGATGTTGGCACCTGCACTACGCCAATGCCCCGCAGCCAGGTTGCCGCCGCAAAGCCGGTCATGTCACCAATGACGCCGCCCCCCAGGGCCACCATCGCTGATTTGCGTTCGAGTTTAGCTTGATAGGCGGCATCATGAATCTTTTGTAGAGAGCGCAGGGTCTTATAGCGTTCCCCGGCAGGCAAAATGCAGGTGCTAACCTGATAGCCGACCGACTGTAGTGATCTCACTAGGCGATCGCCGTAATGACGAAAAATCACCGGATTTGACACCACCAGCAGCTTCTGCCCTGGTTTGACCAGTGGCTGATCGCGGCCCGTTAGCCAGGCCCCCACATGACTGATGGCGTCAGGCGCAATCACCACATCATAAGGATTTTGCGGAATCTCTACGGAGATAATGGACTTCATAGCGCAATACAGGGCTTGCTGGTTTTTATCATTCTTTATCGTACTGTTTAGCGAACTTAGGAAGGAAGGCGTTGCGAGGATTGAGCCCAGGCCTGGCGGGACTGGCCCAGTCTTTCTGGCTCGTTACCTTGCCATTGAGGTGGCCATCGGCGAGGTGCCCAGCACCTGCTCTAAAATATCGATGGGAACTTCGTAAAAATATTGCTGGCGGAAGTGTTCTTCTTGAACGGCGGTCAGAAATGCTTTGGCGGTCTCTTCGTACTGGGCGGGGGAAGATGGTTTGGCGGGTGCTGTAATGGTGACGCCCTCGCTGTCAGGCTGAAGAGCGTATCCCAGATTGGTGAGAGCGGCAAAGGCTAGAGACAGGGTGCGATCGCTCAACCCCAGCTTGTCTTGGAATACGGCAACAGGACGACTTTCGCCGGTGCGGGCGAGATATTTGGCAATGCCCAAAAGCTGCTGCCACTGCTGTTCGGGGGCGATGGAGGCCGGGGGCGGATAGGCCAGCGTCAGGGATTCACTCGGGGCTCGATAGGGCGAAAAGTCTGACCAGTCTGTGGGACAGTTCACTATGGCGGGGGGCGGCACGGTGTCCACTCCGGACTCTCGCTGATCAATCAGCCAGTGAGCGTTCGCAACTGTTTCAGCCGCAGCGATGGCGGCAGCCGAGCGGTGATCGACCAGTCGAGCCTCGTAGCGCTTTTTGGACATATTCACATCGAGTTCGACAACGAGGTCGTAGCGCCCTGCCGGTAGGTCGGTACGGCGATGGCCCCACCAGTGACCAGGGAAGCCGTTTTGGGTAGCGGGATCAACGATGTCGAAACTGAGTTTGTGATAGCGTTGCTTGCCGCCGCGCCGATCTTTTAGGGTGTCTTCCCAAAGATTGGCAATTTGCACGTTTCGCAGCAACAATCGTGGCACTGGATTGCCCATGCCGTAAGGCTCTAGCAGCTTCAGCGCTCGAAATAAATCACGTCCTAGGTCGGCGACGGTGACCGTGCAGTCTACCTCTAACGGCGGCGGCTGGGTCAGGTCAGTGGTGGGCAAGTACGATCGCACGGCCCGATTCAGCCCCGCTGCCAGCAATGGCAAATTTTCGACCGGCAGGGTCATGCCCGCCGCTAAAGGATGCCCCCCAAAGCTGGTGAGTAGATGCGCCTGCGCCTGCACGAGTTCGTACAGGTCAATCTGATGAATGGATCGCGCTGAGCCGCGAGCCATGAGCGGCTGATCGGGGGCGGCAGTGGTTTCGGTCTGAAAAAGAATGGTGGGGCGATTGTATTCCTGGGCCAGCTGGCTGGCAACCAGTCCTAAAACGCCCGGTGACCACTGGGGGTCGCTGAGCAAAATCACTTGGGTGGTACTCAGATCTAGGGACGCCATCTGCGCCTTGGCTTGAGCCATCACGCTAGCCTGTAGCCCTTTGCGGCGGGTGTTGGCGAGTTCGGCTTCGAGGGCCAGGGCTGCAGCACGATTGCGATCGCGACTCGTCAACAGCTCGACTCCAAAGCTGGCATCGCCGTGGATGCGGCTGACGGCATTGATCCGGGGACCGATGCCAAACGCCACATCAGAGGGGCGATCACCTGTACGCTTGCACAATTCCAATAGTTTCGTGACGCCCGGACGAACACCGGCTTTCGCCTGGGCTTCCAAGCGCTGCAGCCCCTTTTGCGTTAAATAGCGGCAGTCGCCCCGCAGCGCGACGAGATCGGCAATCAGGCCGATGGCAACCAAATCGAGTAGGGTTTCCAGGGGCTGCTGAGGAATCTCTGGCAGGCGCTCGTACAGCGCTTCCAGCAGCTTGTAGGCCACGGCTACCCCAGACAGATCCGCCAGCGGATGTCCGGGAGGTAACTGTCGGGGATTGATAAGGGCAACGACGGGCGGGCGCGTCTCAGGCAGGGTGTGGTGATCAGTCACAATCACGTCCATCCCCAGGTCAGCCGCGTAGGCCAACTCCCGCTCAGCGGTGCTGCCGGTATCGCAAGTGACGATTAGCGTGCAGCCCCAGTCAGAAAGCTGATCCAGGCCGCCGATGGAGAGTCCGTGAGATTCGGTGAAGCGATTGGGAATGTAATAGCACAATCGCTCAGACGGGGAAAAAAATTGCCCCAATCCTTCCCAAAGAACAGCGGTGGCCGTGAGGCCATCAGCGTCGAAATCTCCCCAAATGGCGACTTTTTCTAGCTGCTGGCGGGCCTGCCCCAGCCGGGCGATCGCCCATGTCATTTCATCGCCGAAGGCCGCCGGTGCGGTGGGCTCATAGTCCTCTGCCTGCAGCCAGCCTGGGATGGCGCTCAATTGCCGAAAACCGCGCTGCCAAAGCAACTGCCCCACCAGCTCTAGAAAAGCCGACTCTGGCCCTAGGCGACGGTGCGCCCACTGGGCCCATTGGTGTTGCCAATCAGCGGGGGGGGCCTGATCTATCAAGCGCCATTGAAAGTGAGGCTTTATCATCTCAAGCATTGCGCCGCAGCAGAGAAAGGCATTTCATTTATGGCGGTAACAACTGCCTTGCCCGAGGCTTGGCAGCGACTCTGGCTAAAGTTTCTAGCAAGGTTAGCGTAGCGATTTTGACTGCTCAACGTCACATCTAGCTGAGATAGTCTAAAGGCCTCTGGGGAAAAGAGCTGGCACCTAACCAACCGTGAAGATGTCGCCGATTTGAACGTGTTTTGCCGCACACAATGCTTCGGCATTTAGACTGTAAGGAGTTGTTTATCATATTGTAAGAGTCGGTTGAGAGTGTCCTGGCCCACTATCTGTCCAAAATTGAGGGTGCTTTATCAATGAGAGAAAAAGCCCATTTCATACCATCAGGGCCAAGATGGTTGTTTGGATGGAATCCTCGAAGTTCTCTGAGATGCATTTGTGAAGCTTTCCTTTTGCTGGTCGAGCGATGATGCGATCGCGGGGACAATGGCAGAAAGCATCACCCTGAGTTTCATAAATCGACCCCGTTTGAATATCACGATTAAGGAGTACTGTTTCATGCTTCACCGTAAGATTTACCAACTTTGCTGTGAGGGTAAAGAAGTTTGGATTTTCTTACGGGATCAGCAGCGCTGGCTCGAGCGCGCGACCATTCTCGACATTGAAGGTGATCTGGTTACCGTTCGCTACGAAACTGACGAAGAAGATGAAATTTGTTCTTGGGAAGAACTGATTCGACTAGAGAGCATCGGCTCGGTGATGCAGCGCCTAGCGGCAGTCCCCCGAGGAGAATTTGACTTTCCAACGGCGGATGACTGCCCCGATACTGAGCAGCTTTCTGACCCGCATCACCGCGAATCGAACCCTGACTAGGCGGCCGCCAAGACGCCGCAGTTCCTCAAAGGGAAAAATCGCTTGGTTTTTGCAATCTGAATGACGTTGGAAGTCTAGAGGCTGTCATCATCTAGACTTCCAATGCTTTCATAGCCACGGTTTCAATCCCTAGGCAGTAAGATTGGGGCGAGCATGATCATGCTTATCCCATAAGTTTCTAGCTTTAATTAATGCACGGGCTAGTGAGAAGGCCCTTCCTAAAGCGTTTCTGATGACGGCTGTCCGGATTGTCGAAGCAGTGCTTGCTGGCTGATGCCCCGAATAATCAGGTCGTTACCCTGCCAGCGAATTTGGACGATGCCCGTATCGGCCAGACGATTCCAGCGGGGATCGTCTTTAATTTCAGGCGGCAAATTCAAGATAATGCCATCTGCGGTTTCGGTCACCTCGCCCTCAAAGACAGTGTCAGGCGCGGCGGGCTGCAAAAAGGTGTCGCCAATCGGTAACTCTAGCGTTTGGTTGGCTGAGGGTAAATGCAGTTTGTAGCGACTTTGTAAGTCTTCCAGGCTGGCCAAGTCGGCCAAAAAGGCAGGCGGCCCGTGAATCAAAAGAACATGATGGGGCCGCAGGTTGTGAATCAACTGTGTGGTGCCTGCACCGTCACTGTGGGCGCTCAATAGATAAGTTTCAATGTGGGCATTGCCGGCTTCAAAAGCGCTGCTGAGGTGCTCTAGCCAGGCCAAGGTGGGCTGATGATGAGTGTCGTCATGGTCTAAACCAGCATTAACAATGCGATCGGCCAAATCGTCGGGCAAGAAAATGCGCCAAGGAGTCTCCCCCCAGTTGGCTAATTCACTCAGGTCGGCATTTTGATACCCAATCGCGATCGCCGGTTGGCCCGGTTCGGCGGGCAACTGGCGGGGCAGTCGCTGAATGCGAGGTAAGATGCGAGCATCCCAAAACAGCGGCTGATGACGGGCAAAGTTTTGCACATTACTGGGCAGATAGGGCAGCAGCTTGAGGTAAATATCACAGGCCTCAGCCAGCCAACCATCGACCCACACGGTTAGATCGCGTCCGGTGAAGTGATGGTGACTGCGTAACAGCATCAGCAGTTCTTGCCCTAAGCCAATCAGCGGTACCGGCATCAAAATGTTGTTGCCGGACGCGATCGCCTGGTTAATCTGATCGGCTAAGCGATTCTCTTGCTGTCGTCGATGCGGCTGTCGAGCGGTGCCTTGAGTCCCTTCCACAATTAGGGCATCGGGTTTGAGCCCCCGCAGCTCATTTAAGGGCAGCCCTTCGGAGAGGCGAGAGTTAGACAAAAAGAAATCGCCCGTGTAAAAAACGGTGTAGCTGCGATTTGTAGCCGTATACGTCAGCAGCAGACAAGCTGCCCCCGGCAGGTGACCGGCAGGCCAGAGCTGAACAGTGAGATCTGGGGACAGCTCGATGGGTTGCCGCCAGGGCAACCGTTGACAAAATTCGGCCCCAGCGGGCATCGAGACATTGGGCCAGTTGAGCGGCAGTAGGTCAGCTGTCGCTTCACTGCAGTAAATTGGCAAATCAGGCCACGACTGATGCAGGTCTAAAAGCGATCGCCCATGCTCCGGATCGGCGTGCGTGCAGAACACAAAATCAACCGGTGGCCCAGCTTCTGAGTCGCAAGATAAAGCCTCTAGAGAAGTCAGTCCGCAGTCGAGCATAATGCTGTAGGGGCCAATCTGCAGCTGTAAACAGATGCCCTCATCAGCATGACCAACGCCATAAGGCAAACAAGATAATACGCTCACCGATTTCCTATCTGGTGACCCGATAATGACAACTGCAAAGCCCTCAGCGATTTAATACGCAAAAATTTTGTCGCTTGGAAAGGCGCTGCAAT
Source organism: Cyanobacteria bacterium P01_C01_bin.70 (assembly GCA_039026015.1). Lineage (GTDB taxonomy): Bacteria > Cyanobacteriota > Cyanobacteriia > Phormidesmidales > Phormidesmidaceae > Halomicronema. The sequence continues at coordinate 7,966 of JBCCNE010000163.1, forward strand.
CAAGGGAAACCAGCGGATAATGGGGGCTTTGCAAGACTCAAAACTAGTGGGCAGAACCGTTGCCGTGATAGTTATCGGTGTCGTAGAAGCCGTTGCGAGTGCCAAAGAACAAGGTGGCGACGACAAAAACGCCAGTTAGCACCAATAAAATTGCTTTGATGTCCATAATGTAGAATGTTTGGATTATCTTGGAAAAGGCTAATTGACCTGATTTATCAGCATGAGCAGAGAACTTACAGAAAAGACTGTGGCCTCAGCTCAAATTGTTTTTTCTTAGAATGTTGCCTCTAAAAAACATCTTGATCCGGATGCTACCAAATGGACTTTGTCCTCGGCAGTTTGTTGAATCCCCTTTAGACGAGTCATTAACAGCAACACTCTTATCTGATAGTACCAAGGCATTTCAGCGATTTTACGAAGCTTAATGCGGGGTTTGGAAACTGACGATCAAGATCGCCGGGCGGCAGCGATGGCTGTTGTCAGTTGCACCGGCTCTGTGTAGCCGGTGATGACAGTGATATGGAAGAATTATTGAACTGGGCTGCTAGCGTCACGATTGCTGGCGCGGCAGCGATTTTTGCTGTAGACACTGTCCAGGAATTGAGTGAACTTTGAGGGCCTGCCATTGAAAAAATATTCTGGCCTGGATGCAATGAAAATAGGCCTTCCTCGGCAGGCTTCATAACCTCTTGATACATTCTGGACGAGGAATTAGCTGCAATACCCTAAACGACATCATGACATCACAGCCATCTGATCGGGTGACTCAAGCCGAAGCCCTGTTTACGGCAGGTCAACAAGCCTTTGAGCGAGGGCACTATCGCAATGCGGTAATGGCGTTTGAGGAAGGCAGCCGTCTGGCAGGCGGAGCTACGTTTCTCGGAGGCAACATTCAGCTGTGGCTCATGAACGCTTACTCAGCCGCTGGTCGGGAGGAAGACGCGATTGCCCTTGGCGAAAAACTGAGCCGCCATCCCGATTTGGACGTGCGCAAGCAAAGCAAG
>JBCCNE010000164.1:0-8876 GCA_039026015.1 Cyanobacteria bacterium P01_C01_bin.70
CAACTGGAACCTTAGGCCGCTTTGGGGGTCTTTGAGTACAGAACGCCTAAATAATTTTCGCCAAGACAAAAGAATCAGACTCGGCAAGCCTCTTGATGACTCGGTATCGCTTCTCTAAGCCCTAACGACAGACCCTGCTTGCCCCCACTTCATCAATTTAGCTCTGCCAATAAGCGCAGTGTAGGCTGTCCGGCTGGTGGCCTACAGCATTGCATCGCCAAAAATTACAGCAGTTTAGTTCCCTGAATAGACGATTCCCATGCAAAATTCGAGTTTTGTACAAGAAGTTGTGCGGCTGACCAATCAGTTTCGCTCCCAAAACGGACTAGGGGTGCTCTCAATCGATATTGACCTAACTGAAGCGGCTCAGTCTTACACAGAAACGATGGCCTTTGGGGACTTTTTTAGTCACACTGGGCGAGACGGCTCCCTCCCCTGGGATCGGGCCCAGGCCGCCGGTTATGAAACCGGCATTGTGGGCGAAAACATTGGTGTGGGCTACCGCACGCCGGCCGAAATTGTGGATGCCTGGATCGATAGCGATCGCCATCGCGCGGCCATGTTGAACCCCCGATACAACGAGATCGGCGTAGGTTACTACTTTTTATCTAACGACACCGGCACCACCAACTACAACAGCTACTGGACTCAACTATTTGGTCAAGGAGACATTGAAGTCTCAGCGGCTGATGGCAGTCCAGCTATATTCGACCCGCTGCAGTATGGCGCTTCCTATGGCGATTTGATTGCGGCTTTTGGCTATGACCCGATCGCCTTTGAGCAACACTACATCACTAGTGGCCAAGCTGAAGGGCGAACGAGCGATCGCTTTGACGAGGCGCGCTATCTGGCCTCCAACCCTGACTTGATTAACGTGTTTGGCGACGACTTGGTCCGCGCTACCCAGCACTATATTGCCCACGGCTACCTTGAAGGACGCTCCACCAGCCACTTTGGCCCAATGCAGTATTTGGCCTCCAACCGAGATGTGCTTAACGCCTATGGTCTCGATCCTGAAGCAGCGGCCCTGCATTACATCCGCGCTGGTTATGGCGAGGGGCGCTCTGAAACCCTGTTTGATGCCGGTCGCTATCTGGCTTCCAATGCGGATTTGATGCAGCATTTTGGCTATGACACTGAGGGCGCATCGGCCCATTACATTCAGCACGGGATCAGCGAAAACCGCTCAACTACTTCGTTTAACGCGGCTGCCTATTTAGGGCTGTATGTCGATCTGCAAGCGGCATTTGGCAGTGATTTAGCCGCCGCCACCCAGCACTATGTTCTGTACGGTTTTGCCGAGGGCCGAGCCACAGGAGCTTAGCGAGCGTTTACAGGGCCAGCCAGCGCCTGGTTTTACGCGAATTGGGGAGGCGGAGGAGTGTTTTTAGCCCCTGCAAGAGCCGTTTCCTCCAATTTTTGGGAACGGAAGGTGGCTTTACCTTACGTTTGAAAGCGATCTACTTATCAGCGATGACTCACGACTCGCAGGGTTTGCCAGTCAGGATCGGGGTTCCCGGTAAGAACGCCTCCCGCATTGCGGATTTGCTGGATCTGAGCGATCGCGGCCGCCGTGATTACTTCTCCGGGTAACAGCAGCGGAATGCCCGGTGGGTAGGGGCACACGGTCTCTATCGCAATTGCCCCCACCGCGTCAGCGATAGGAACGGTAGCGGCAGAGGCAAAAAAGGCTTCCCGGGGTGTCATCGGCGGTTGGGTCAGGAAAGCGGGCGATAACGACGGTGATATTTCCTGCGCCGCTGCCTGCGTCTGAGGCAGTTGAGCCGCCTGCTGCATCAAAGCCTTGAGGGCGGCCACGAGGCGATCGCCGTCCTCAAGAGTGTTTCCCAGACTTAAGATAAACGCCAGTTGCCTTAGGGTGGGCAGCTCTGCGGTTACTCGCTGCTGCTCATGCAAAAACTCATCCGCCGCTAATCCGGTCATCCCCAAAGCCGCAACATCGACGACTAAACGCGTCGGATCAAGCTGAAAATCTGGCGCTTGGGCGGGCAAATGCCCCGCGTTCAAAACCGTCAGCGCTGCCAATGGGCGCAGGTGCTCTCGAATGTGTTGGGCGATTGCCATGGTTCTGGCCATTAGCGCTTTTCCAGCCGTGGCCATTTGGTGTCGAGCGGCGTCGAGAGAGGCCAGCAGCAGATAATTGGGACTGGTAGATTGGGTCAACTGCAGCGCTTGGCTGAGGCGATCACGATCAATTCGCGTTCCCTGCACGTGCAGCATCGAGGCTTGGGTCAGGGCTCCCAAGACCTTGTGAGTAGACTGTACGGCAATATCTGCGCCGGCCGCGATCGCCCCTGACGGCAGCGCCAGATGAAAGGCTAGGTGGGGGCCGTGGGCTTCGTCGACCAAGAGCACGGCGTTATGTTGATGAGCGCACTGGGCGATCGCGGCGAGGTTGCTACAAACGCCGTGATAGCTCGGCGACACTGCCACTACCGCCTGGATATCTGGATGTGTCTGCCATGCCTGCTCCACCTGCGAGGCCGTGATGCCAAACGCTAAATCCCACTGCGGATCATAGACCGGAGTCAGATAAAGCGGCTGCGCCCCCGATAGGATTAGAGCTGACAGCACTGACTGATGGGCATTACGGGGGACGAGCACTTTGGCGCCAGGGTAACTCACCGCCAACAGCGCGGCCTCTAGGCCACAGGTGGTGCCGTTAGCTAAAAAGTAAGTGGCCTCAGCCCCGAAAGTTGAGGCGGCCAAGGCTTGAGCCTGAGCAATGGGGCCACTGGGGGCAAATAAGTTGTCTAACTCCGGCAGCTCGGGCAAGTCTGCCTGCAAAGCCGATGCTCCCAACAAATCACGCAGCAGGGCCGATGCCCCCTGCCCCTGCTTGTGACCGGGAGCATAAAAAGCGGTGTGATTTCGGGCTGCCGCGATCGCGATCGCGGTCAGCAGCGGCGTGGTCGATAAATCATCCATTCATCCCAGGTCTGAAAGCGAGCGTTAGGCATCGTAGATGAAAGTTAACGGGGTGATGAAGTGTTGGCGCTGGCGCAGCCTGTCTGCAAGACATAGGGCTGTGGGGTGATGGGAGTGAGGTGATACTCAAAGTAGCGGGCAGCGGCAGGGCAAGAAAAAAGGAGTGTCCAATCCGTAAACGGGTTGCGACTCTCCTCTTATCAGAGTTGATGGATTGCCCTGAACGAAAACTTTAACGGCCAGAATATGCTGGCTCAGCGACTATAGGCTGCTGCGGCACTCGGGACTTCATATAGTTGACCCACAAGTCAGACAGCTCTTCGGCCTGCATCCGCCAATCAGGATTAAGACGATACATGCGGCGCGGACGACCTCGACCCTCCACTTTCTTCCAATAGCCATCGATCGCCAACTGGTCTTCTAGAAATTTCAGTGCACTATAGAGCACCGTATCCGAGAGCCGGTAGTTGGAATAGTCTTTAGCCAGCTTTTGGATGAGCTCGGTGCCATAGGAATCTTGCTGCAGCAACACCGCCAACACATAGCAAACAGCCAGTTCTTTATTCAAATAAATGGGGGGTGGATCCTCGAAAAACTGATAAATATCTTCGAATTTCATCGAATTTCTCCTTATGCTTATGAACTGGCAGTTAGCTTAATGTTCTAATCAAATTTCTCAGTAACTCCCAACAAACATGACAGATTGCCCCAGTACTGTATGACCTGAAGCTTGGGCCCATCAAAAAGAGCTTGCGCTTCGGCGTCCAATGACAAGGACGATAGCGTCCACCAAGTCCGGCAACTGTCGTGATCCCGGCTTAGCCATGACTAAGGCTCTATCTAGTAGAACAATTCTACGCACTAAGAATATAGAAAGGGAAATTGTTGACAAGATAGTAACTATCCGCAAATCTTGTAGACATTCTTAAATTTCCCTGACCGCAAAATATTTCGTGAGCGCTAAACTCGAGCCTAATTAGCGCGGCGATCGCGCCGTTGGGGATCAATCAATTCTGTTTCTGATACCGGAGATTGAGGCAGCTCATCGGTACGCAGCAGGACCTCCCCATTGCTCACGGCAAATAGTTCTACCTCCAAGGGGCCAATCGTGGGGATGGATTCAGAGGCGATTGCCTGAATATCGATCTCGGTCTCTAGGTTTCTCATTTCTTGTAAAAAGGCCAACAGCGCCTCAGTGCGGCCATTGGCAACGCGCAGCGTTTCACCCACAAGGCCGTCTTGTCGGGCCCGAAACTGCAGCGAGTCGATAAGTAGATTGAGCTTTTCGACCATTTCCTGGTTAGTCAAATTGCGGGGATCAAGACTCACCGTGGCTAGCCGTTCTCCAGGCTCATAGATGATTTCATTGACGGCCGCATCAACAAAGACTTGCACACAGGGCTCGCCATTGGCCACAACACAGGGCTCGCCAATAATATAGTTAGCCGATGATAGCACCCGCACAACATAAGACTGACCGTCGCTGAGGCGTCTGATCAAGCGGTCAACATCTTCGACAGGAATCAGCAGGACGGGCCGATCGCGTTCAATGCCCGGCGCAATTTGTTCGATCGCGGTGCGGTTGGCTTCTTGAAACAGCTGCTCGACAGCCCGCCGCGCTTCACTCACGTCGTCAACCCGCAGCAGCACCGATACCAGCGGTTGATTGCGCCCAACTGCCACGCTGCCTCGAAACAAATCTTGATATTGGCGTTCCAGCAGCGCCACATCTTCCTGCAGTAGGTCTTGCTGCTGTTGCAGTTCGGCTAAGCGCTGTTCGCGCTGAACAATGTCACGATCCCGCTCGGCAATCAAGCGATCCCGCTCGTTGATTCGCGCTTGCACCGTGGCTTGCTGCTGTTGCAGGTTTGCCCGCTCGCCTTCTAAGCGCTGAATTTCACCGCGCAGCTGGGTCGATTGTTGCGAGACTCGCCCTAGCTGCGATTTTAGATTTTCTAGCTGCGATCTCGACTGCTGCAGGGCATCCTGAGTGGTGCGCTGCTGCTCGACGGCGGCCTGCAACGACTGGTTGATGTCCTGCAGTCCCTGCTCGGCCTCGGCTTGTTCTTGCCGAGAGGCGGACAGGGCTGATTCAATATCCGTTTTCTCAGTCCGGGCCGCATCCAAGTCGGTCCTGGCCTGCGTCAAATCATCTTGGATTTGCTTGAGCTCAAAGACGCCGGTGCGGAGCTGTTGACTGACTCCAAACAGCAGCGCTAGCGTCGATGCCGAGATCACGCCGCCAGTCAAAATGCTGACCACAGTTGCCGTTTGCCGCGGCCGCAGGTTGAACAGACTCAGTCGTGCTTTGCCCACCCGCATGCCAATGCGATCGCCTAGGGTCGCAATCACGCCGCCCAGAATCAAAACTGCTAGCACTAGGACATATCCGGTGGCCATGCGCCCGTCACCTTCGGTTCATGACCACTCTACTGCACTGCTTTATGATTACGTGAACTGCTGACTCAGATTGACCGGATCATGAACGGTAATTTTCTTTTTGTGAATGGCAATCATGCCTTCCTGGCGCAAATCTCCCAGCAGACGAGTCACCGTGACCCGAGTTGAACCAATGGCTTCTGCGATCGCCTGATGGGACAGCTTCAGATCAATAGTGATGCCGTCGGAACTGGGCACCCCAAAATCGCGACACAGAATCAGTAAGAAACTTACCAAACGCGACCCCATATCTCGATGGGCCAGGGTCTCGATCATCATTTCTGTCTGCAAAATTCGCGATGACAGCCCCTTTAGCATGACCATCGCCAGTTCAGGATTTTCGATCAGGGCAGGCTGCACCTGATCGATGGGCAGAGACAATAACTCTACCGGCGTGAAGGCCACTGCATGATAAAAGCGATCGGAGCGCTCCCCGGTAATCAGAGACAATACGCCAAACACGCTGTTTTCACGCAGCAGCGCCACGGTGATTTCTTCCCCAATTTCATAGACTCGGGAGAGCTTAACTGCCCCCTTCATCAAGAAATAGACCCGCTCTGCCGGATCGCCGGGGAAAAAGATTGTCTTACCCCGCTCATAGGTTTCCACCATGGGTGGAAAAGCTCCCCCAGCGAGTTGGCGGAAGGCATTAGCTAGAGGCTTGTCTTGCGCTGCTACCATCTTTGATTCACTTCTGTCTGCTGGGACTGAACATTACGGTGGCTACATTCTACTGAAGCTGATTGAAATGCTGATTTATTCAAACAATTTTCTGGGACTTGAACTTTTTAAGAAATGCAAACCGCAATGTATTGATCGTCTATTAACCCGACTTATGCCCAGAAGTTTTGTATCTGAGGATACTTGATGCGAGTCCAACTGGAAAATTCAGTGGCCTGTGCCCCAGTTTCGCGTTCCCGAGCCTCCTTAATATCATCTTGCGACTTCAAATCTTTGATTTTGGATTTAAGCCTAAGGAGGCGATTGACAAAATTCGTCGATTTTTTTCTCCGACCTTCTAGCGATCGCCCAGCCGTCCTGCAGCTATCCGGTCAATCCCTTACCTAAAAGGAGTTTTTGGCTATGGTAAACATACCCGACTTTTTTAGTCGGGTATGTTTGCTGAGGGTTTTGACGCTATGTTACTATCCGCAAAAGTTCGGTCAAAACAGAGCTTTTTTGTTCATCCGCGAGAGAGAAAGAGACGCTATGACACAGGCGATTGACAAGCCCAAAACGCTATCAACCGTAGGTTCACTGGGAGCTGCCTTTTCAGCTCTGCGCTGCCGGGAATGCGGTGAGACCTATGAATTGGGGGCCAAGCATGTTTGTGAAGATGTATGTTTTGGTCCCTTGGAAGTGATGTATGACTACGACATCATTCGCCAGCGGGTCAGCCGCGCCAGCATCGAAGCGGGGCCTAAGTCGATTTGGCGCTACAAAGACTTTCTGCCGGTGGCTTCTCAAAATCCCATTGACGTCGGCACTGGCATGACGCCGCTCCTGAAGACCAATCGCCTAGCTCGTCGTCTGGGACTCAAGTCGCTCTATATCAAAAATGATGCGGTGAATATGCCAACTTTGAGCTTTAAAGATCGGGTGGTCTCGATCGCTCTGAGTCGGGCTCGAGAACTTGGCTTCACCACGGTTTCCTGTGCAAGCACCGGTAATTTGGCCAACTCTACGGCCGCGATCGCGGCTCACGCAGGTTTAGACTGCTGCGTCTTCATCCCGGCTGATCTGGAAGCTGGTAAGGTGCTGGGCACGCTAATTTACAATCCCACCGTGATGGCGGTGAAAGGCAACTATGATCAGGTCAATCGCCTTTGTTCTGAGGTGGCGAACACCAAAGGTTGGGGCTTTGTGAACATTAACCTGCGTCCCTATTATTCCGAAGGGTCAAAAACGCTGGGTTATGAAGTCGCAGAACAGCTAGGCTGGCAGCTGCCTGACCACATTGTGGCCCCCCTTGCATCGGGCTCCCTGTTCACCAAAATCCATAAAGGGTTCCAAGAGTTTGTGAAAACTGGCTTGGTCAGTGCCAAAGACGTACGCTTTAGCGGCGCTCAGGCGGCAGGCTGTTCCCCTATTTCCCAAGCTTTCAAAGAAGGACGAGACTTTGTAACGCCAGTGAAGCCCAATACGATCGCTAAGTCGATTGCGATCGGGAACCCCGCTGACGGCATCTACGCCCTCGACATTGCCCGCAAAACCAACGGCAACATCGAAGACGTGACTGATGCCGAAATCATTGATGGCATGAAGCTACTGGCCGAAACGGAAGGCATCTTTACCGAAACTGCGGGCGGCACGACCATCGCTGTCCTGAAGAAGCTAGTGGAATCAGGCAAAATCGATCCCGATGAAACCACGGTGGCTTACATCACCGGCAACGGTCTAAAGACTCAAGAAGCCGTGCAGGGCTATATCGGTGAGTCGCTGACGATTGAGCCTAAGCTGGACAGCTTTGAGCGAGCACTAGAGCGGGCTCGCACCCTAGAACGTCTGGACTGGCAGCAAACTGCCGTTTAGAAAGGTATCAGTCCACAGGCGGCCGGTGCCAGATGCGCGGCCTAGCTAGTTTCAGGCTGCTACCGGCAAACACCTTTGAGGAGATTACTCCTGACAACAGCGTTTTCTTTGAGTTTTCTGGAATATTCCCGTGAAAACTCACTCTCGCGTAGTCGCAGCCTGCCTTTGTTCACACAAGCAAGGGTAGGCTGTTTTATCAGACGACGTTGGGCGATCGCCAGCCCACATCCATATAATTGTTAACTTTTCGGATTTTTGATTGAGTTATGGCTATCAAAGTTCTCATCCCCACACCGCTGCAAAAGTTCACTAACAATGAGGCCACGGTCGAATGTGACGCCGCCAGCATCACCGCGCTTATGGAGACGCTGGATACTCATTTTCCCGGCATCAAAGCCCGACTCTGTGACGACCAGGGCGAACTGCGTCGCTTCGTCAACTTCTACGTCAACAGCGAAGATATTCGATTTTTAGATGGCAAAAATACTGCCCTCAACGACGGCGATGAGGTCAGCATCGTCCCAGCAGTTGCCGGCGGCTAATATCACGCGATTTTGGCTTTGCAATTTTGGCTGGAAGGATATGAGCCTCGCTGTGCTTTCAACCCCCACATCTGTAGCCGTGAAACAGTGAGGTGTGATTTATACAGATTCTCCAAACTCTTGCTACACAACCTGTTCCCCGGCCCCCTTGCTCCCAAAGCTCTCTATTCCAATCTGTAGTGCTATTCCAGAGAAATGGTATTACTCAGCCATCCTGCGACCCTCGTACTCATCCACCCTTACCCCGCCGACCAAAAATCCGTAATGTCGTAACCCAATTCTGCGATCAGCTCTCGCAGCAGCGGCATGCTGAGACCAATGACGTTGGTGTGGCAGCCGTCTAGCTTTTCTATAAAGCAACTGCCTTTGCCGTCGATCGCAAACGCGCCGGCACAGCGCAGCGGCTCCCCAGTG
>JBCCNE010000165.1:0-8860 GCA_039026015.1 Cyanobacteria bacterium P01_C01_bin.70
AATTCTTGACGAGCTCAGCTTTGCGGCCCAACCCGGCGAATTCATTGCGCTCGTGGGTCCTTCGGGCTCCGGCAAATCCACGGCGATGCGGCTGCTGCTTGGTTTCGACACCCCGGAAAAGGGCAACGTTTATTATGACGGTCAAGATTTATCGGGGCTAGATGTGGTTGCCGTGCGCCGTCAGTTCGGCGTCGTGCTGCAAACTAGCCGCCTGAGTGCCGGATCGATTTTTGAAAATCTAGCGGGCGGTGCCCTAATTTCCCTGGAAGATGCCTGGGACGCCGCCGAAAAAGCTGGTCTTGCAGACGATCTGCGCGCCATGCCTATGCAAATGCACACGGTAGTCAGCGAAGGGGGCACCAATCTTTCCGGCGGTCAGCGGCAGCGCCTGCTTATTGCCCGCGCCCTGGCCGTGAAGCCCAAGATCATGCTGATGGACGAGGCCACCAGCGCCCTTGACAACCGCACACAAAAGATTGTCACCGACAGCCTCGATCGCCTTAACGTCACCCGCGTCGTCATCGCCCATCGCCTCAGCACCATCCGCAACGCTGATCGCATCTACGTTGTTGAGGCCGGTCGCCTTATACAGCAGGGCAGCTTCGACGAACTTGCGGCAGCGGGCGGCTTATTCGGTCAGTTAATCAAGCGTCAGATGACCTAGAAGCTGTCATCATTTAGAGCCTGAACCCTTATGCTGAAAGCAGTTTAGCCCCTAGCAAGGTTTGCGGAGCGGGCGCGGTAATGCCTATGCCGCAAGGCTTTTGAGTTTAATTGATGACGCACTCTAAGGCATATGAGGAATCGAATGAGAAATCAAACTTTATTATCCGCTTCATAGTCACGAGTTATCCGATTGCATTCAGGCCACAACCGGTTGCTGCCGTTGACCAGGGTGAAAAACAAAGCCCCGTCAGTCAGCGGTTTGACTTCAGTGGTCACATCCTTAGTGCAAGGCTGGCAGCGCAGCAATACTGGCGAAAACTTGCTAAATTTACATAGATTTACATTTTCGCGATCGCGCTCATGAAAGTTCTTATCTGGTTTCGCAACGACCTGCGCCTGCACGACCATGAACCGCTCCAAGACGCCCTCAACGCTGGGGCCGAAGTGATTCCGGTCTATTGCTTTGATCCGCGCCAGTTTGGCGAAACGCCCTTTGGCTTTCCCAAAACAGGATCTTTTCGCGCCCAGTTTTTGCTGGAGAGCGTGGCTGACCTGCGGCGATCGCTGCAACAGCGGGGCAGTGACCTGGTGATCCGCTGGGGCGAGCCGGAAACGGTTCTGCCGGCGTTGGCAAATGAAGTGCAAGCCGATGCCGTCTACTGGCACGAAGAGGCTACTGCCGAAGAGCTGGCTGTTGAAAATGCCTTAGGCGACACCTTAGAAGCCACAGGCAAAACCGTACAGACTTACTGGAGCGCGACCCTTTATCATCTGGATGATCTGCCGTTTGCGATTCAAAAAGTCCCTGAGATTTTCACCAAGTTTCGCAAGCAAGTCGAAAAATCCAGCACGGTCTACGATCCCTTTGTGGCTCCCAAGCAGCTCCCCACTCTGCCGCCAGCTATAGACCCCGGAACACTGCCAACTCTAGAGAACCTGGGCGTCGCCGCGCCCGTTTACGACGCTCGAGGCGTTCTGGCCTTTAAAGGAGGAGAAGCGGCAGGCCTGGCTCGCTTGCAGGACTATCTCTGGGATGCCGACTGCCTGAAGGTTTACAAGCAAACTCGCAACGGCATGCTGGGGGCCAACTACTCCTCCAAATTTTCGGCCTGGCTAGCACTGGGCTGCTTATCACCGCGTCGCATTTATCAGGCCGTGCAGGCTTATGAAGCCGAACGGGTACGCAACGATTCTACTTACTGGCTCGTGTTCGAGCTGCTGTGGCGCGACTATTTTAGATTGATTTGTCTGAAGCACGGCGATCGCGTCTTTTATCCCTCCGGTTTACGCGGTCTCCAAGTGGACTGGAAACAAGACTGGCCCCGCTTTGATGCCTGGCGTGAAGGCAAGACGGGGTATCCGCTGGTAGACGCTAATATGCGGGAGCTAGCCGCTACGGGCTTTATGTCTAACCGGGGACGACAAAATGTGGCCAGCTTCTTGACCAAAAACTTGGGCATCGACTGGCGCATGGGAGCCGAGTGGTTCGAGTCGCTGCTGGTGGACTATGACGTGTGCAGCAACTGGGGCAACTGGAACTACACCGCTGGCGTGGGCAATGATGCGCGGGGATTTCGGTATTTTAACATTCCCAAGCAGTCGAAGGATTATGACCCTGATGGCGCCTATGTGAAGCATTGGCTGCCACAGCTGCAGCAGCTTCCGGCGTCTAAGGTTCATGCTCCTTGGAAATTGATTGACGTGGAGCAAAAGCGCTTTAAGGTCCGTCTGGGAGTAGATTATCCCAACCCCATCGTGGATTTACAGAAATCGGTGCAGGCTAACGAGCGAATTTACAACCGGGCGCTAGAGCGCAGCGCCTAATCGAGATTTTTTGCCTAGAGCGATCGCGGCAACTCAGCTCACCATGTAGGATAGAAGCGTGCGGCTGCACGTAAGAGGAGAAACCCCATGTTTTTAACTGAACTTTCCCCATTTTTGCAAGAACTCACTCGTCAACCAGTCGCGTTTGTCGGCGGTTTCGTCTCTGGCGTTTTACGTCTTGACCTCAGTGATGATCCTGTCAAGTCTTGGTTGGATAAGCAAGAGGTTAGCGTCGCAGATGAGGCGCCTACTGATGCTCCTTCCGGCAATAACGGTGGGCCACAGAAAATTTCTATCGACTAATTGTTAGGGACTGTCATCCTTTAGCAGCTTAATGCCTCGGCAACCAGAGTCCCAGTAATGAGCTGATGAAGCTAGAGTAAGTCGGCACCGAGTTGGCCAGATTTAAGCTGCCGCGTCGAGTTGGCTTAGCCAAGCTGTCACGCGATAGTGATAAGAGCAAATTTTCCTTGAACTCTCGTGGTTAGACAGCGCTAGTAAATCCAAAGCTCGGCGATAATCAGCGATCGCGCAGTTCCAGTCGCCTCGGAGATGATACGTGCGGCCACGCTCAGCGTAAACCTCACCCGCAAACTGGCGGAAGAGCAGCGCCGCGTCAAAGCCTTCGAGGGCTTCGTCAAAACGACCCAGTTTGCTCAGGGCGATGCTGCGATTGATGCGGGCGCGCACGTGGTAAGGATTTAAGTCAATGGTATGTTCATAATCGGCCAGGGCATTGGCTTCATCGCCGATCTCTGCATAGTAGTTAGCGCGATTATTGTAAGCCGCTGCCAGTTCAGGATTCAGCGCGATTGCCTGATTAAAGTCTTGAATTGCCCGATAAGGATTGCCATTCCAAAGATGTAGCAAGCCACGATTGTTAAAGTCCTCAGCTTTCGCAGCGTGCCTACTCATCAAGCGGTTGAGCAGCGCAATCGCCTTTTGCAAGTCGCCACGCTTGACCGCAAGTTGAACTCGCTTGCGAATCGTCTTAGCTGACGCTGGCAAACACTGGCCCGATGGCTGTGGGGTGATCACAGACAAAGCCACCATTTCTAAGCCAGCAGTGATGGCATCATCACTGGAAAGACTATCCTGGCGGCAGACACGCTTTGACATAACCACTTCCTCCGAAGGCTGAGGGAAATTAAGAGATGCACGATGCAGCAGCGGGGTCGAAAGCGCTGTCGACAATTTTCCAAAGCTGACTGTGCCCCGATTCCTCGCCGAGAGTGCTCTAGAATCGCTGTTCTTAACAGCGGCTAATCCACATCAGCGCCAAGAAAATCAGATTTCAGCCATTCGGAAAACGACCGTGTTCGATTTCAACTCCCTGTACTATTTGGAATATTTGCATCCAGGTTGGGAGAAACCAACCGAATAAACCCTGATGGAAAGCTACGGTATCTAAGATGTCTTCATTTTTGCCACCAGTTTTCTCCGTAGAATCCCGCAAACTTTATCTTTCCTTCATAAAAACAGGAAAAAGCTCAAACCTCCTTGATGTTCTTGAGCTAAATCTTCATAAAGATCGTGGGGATTCACGCTCAGGAGTTTTGCCGCTTTTGGAGGGATGGCAGCTGCTCTAGTTGTCCCGTCCCAGCGACTGTTCTACCGGCATCAACGGGGTTCAGAATATTAGATTCAAGCAGTCAATATGGCGATTCTGAGCAGGCGTTTTTCTCTCTGCGCGGCTTTTTGGCCGCAAACGTGGCAGGATAAACAATTAAAGTCGCTGACTTTAGCATCCCCTATGAAAGCTGCTATTAGACCGCTCTTGGGCCTTGCTGTCAGCTTTGTTAGCTTTGCCCTACCCGCTATGGCTCAAGAAACGTGGCAACAACCCCCCGAACCAATCGCCTCAATGTTAGATACGCCTTGGTACCCTGGCGTCATCATTTCACCTAGTCAGCAATGGTTGGTGCGCCTGCATCGACCACCGCTGCCGCCTCTGGCAGAGTTGGCCGCGCCGCGTTTACAGCTAGCCGGCTTGCAGATCAATCCTGAGCGTCGTGCCCCGGCAAAAGCGTATGCCTTTGTCGGCTTGACTGTACAAAATGTCCAAACCGGCAAACAGCAGGCGATCGCCCTGCCGTCCTCGGAGGGTATTCGTAACCTGCGCTGGTCTCCCAGCGGCAACCGGTTGGCGTTTACCCTTGACCAGCCCACGGGCGTGGAACTGTGGGTGGCCGAGATGGCAACGGGCAGTGCCCAGCGCCTGATGGAGCCGATTATCAACAATACGTATGATGTTCCCTGTCGTTGGCTAGCTGACGAGGCTGGCCTGTTGTGCAAAACCGTGCCTCCCAGTCAGGGACCGCCGCCAGTTCCCAACGCCGTGCCGACAGGGCCGCGCAGCGAGCAGAACCTAGGCCGCACGGCCCCAGTGCGAACATATACCAATTTGCTGGAGACGCCTGCCGACGAGGCTCTGTTTGAGTACTATTTTTCCTCGGTCTTAACGTATGTCGGTTTAGAAGGCGATCGCATACCCCTGACCGAGCCACAGCTGATCGCTTCCGTGAGTCCCTCGCCTGATGGCCAGTGGATTCTCCTGCGCACTTTCCACCGGCCGTTTTCCTATCAGGTGCCAGCGCGGCTGTTTCCTCGCCGCATTAGCGTGCTTGACCGACAGGGCCATGAAGTTTACCAGGTTGATGATTTGCCCTTAGCTGATGACATTCCCGTCACCTTTGATTCGGTGAGGACTGGCCGGCGGACTAGCGGCTGGCGCAGCGATCGCCCCGCGACTCTGTACTGGGTTGAAGCCCTTGACGGGGGAGATGCTAGCCGCGATGTGGAACAGCGAGATGCTGTTTTTCAGCTAGATGCCCCTTTCCAAGAGGCACCCCAACGACTGTGGACGACTACGCTGCGCTACAACGACATCCTCTGGGGCAACGAGCAGTTGGCGCTAGGCGTCGAAACTTGGTATGACACTCGCCGCATCCGGGTTTGGCAGCTCAACCCAGCGGCTCCTGATAATGAGCCACAGCTGCTCGACGACCGTGATTATCAAGACCGCTACCGGGATCCAGGGCAGCCAGTCATGACTCCTGGCCCCTATCAGCGTCGCGTCTTGATGATGTCTCCCGACAACCGCAGCCTTTATCTGATTGGACGCGGGACCTCTCCCGACGGCGTTTATCCCTTTTTAGATCGTTGGGATCTTACGACCCAAGACAAGACGCGCCTATGGCAAGCCGCCGATCCTTATTACGAATCTGTCGTAAGTGTTCTCAACCCTGAGGCCACCCAAATTATCACCCGTCGAGAGTCTCCACAGGAAACCCCTAACTATTGGCAGCAAGACTTGGCTACCGGCGAAAAAACTGCCCTCACCGATTTTGCCGATCCGCGACCTTGGTATCGTGATTTAGAGCCTCGCATTATTCGCTACGAGCGAGCTGACGGCGTCTTGCTATCGGCGACGCTCTATCTGCCGCCAGGTCACAATCCAGCGACTGATGGACCGCTGCCAACGTTTTTATGGGCCTATCCCCAGGAGTTTAAAAGTCGCGCTGCTGCTGCCCAAGTGACTACCGCAGAAAATGCATTTCGTCGTCCCTATGCCTATGATCCGCGATTTTTGCTGACTCAGGGCTATGCTGTGGTGATGGGGCCAACGATGCCGATTATTGGTGAAGGCGACACCGAACCGAATGATACCTACGTGCAGCAGTTGACCCAGAGTGCAGAAGCCGTGGTGAATTATTTGGTTGAGCAGGGCATTAGTCAACCCGATCAGCTAGCAATTGGCGGACATTCCTACGGAGCGTTTACGGCGGCTAATCTGCTAGCGCACACCGAGCTATTTCAAGCCGGAATTGCCAACAGCGGTGCCTACAACCGCAGCCTGACCCCATTCGGGTTCCAGGGTGAGCAGCGCACTTTCTGGAACGCCACACCAACTTACTTAGAAATGTCGCCGTTTACCCATGCGGCTAATATCAATGAGCCGTTGCTGCTGATCCACGGTGGCAATGACGAAAATGCTGGGACGTATCCTATCCAAAGTGAGCGTTTGTATGGCGCAATGAAGGGGTTGGGGGGCACCGTGCGCTGGGTAGAGTTGCCGTTAGAGGGCCACGGCTATGAGTCTCGCGAGGCGGTCGGCCATGTATTGTGGGAGATGGATCGCTGGTTGGGTCAATATCTTAAAGGTCAAAGCGATGCGGCTGAATCAGTGCCGCAACAGTCGGCGATCGCCCCTTAAATATTGTCGACGCTAGGGGCATTCTAGAAAAATATTGGCTTGTCAAACTACAATGCCTGACATATCAAGCTAGACTAAATCACTTAATTGAGTTTGGTAGTTAGCCAAGTCGGCTTGTGAATTGAGCTCTAGCTGCCAGGGTGTAGCTCAGCGACCCCTTAATGAACGTGAGTACAGGAGCGTGACAGAACCCGCGACGTCTTCTCAGGAGTTGTCTCCACTAAATGATGACTGTGAACAGATAATTGCTGACCTTAAAGTCAGCTCGGCTGATCGCATTCTGATTGACTTAGCTATCAGTGTGATTAAGCTAGGCGAACATCGTTATGGCGCTTTTTTGGAAGCGGCCAATACGGCTGCCAAGTTAGCGATTTATTCTTCTTACATAGAGCAGGGCAGAAACATCCGCAAAACCAGCTTTTTGCATCACGTTGAGCCTAAACGTGTCCGAGCGATTGTCAAAGAAGTCGAAGCTTTGAAAACTGCGGGCACATCGTTGACCAGCCTGAGTAACCAGGAACCCTACTATTTGATTGGTCTGCCGTTTCTCTGGCAAGAAAAATATCCTTGGAAGCCGTCCCAATCTCGCCTGACCAGCCATCAACTCAGTGCCAAAGAGCACGAGGCAGTGTATGCTCAGCTGCCGACAGATTTGCCCTCAGCGCGATTCCTTGACATGGTGGAGTTTTTAGACCTCATCAGGCTGCTACATGAAAAATCTCAAGCTGAATACCCACTCAATCGTCGCATGGCGCTGAGTGACGCCCTGACCGACCATATCAAATTTCGCTTACTTCACTCCGGGACAGTCACCCAAGTCGATATTCCCTTTTTATCGATCCCCATTTTTGCCCTCACCCGCACCTACTATGCTCCTAAGAGTAAGCGCGAGCGAGTTTTTACCATGATGGATGACCTCGCCCGCTTTAGTAAGCTAATACAGGGCTGGGTGGTGGAGCGCTCTGATATTCTGCGGGGTTTGGAAGTGTTTGATGTGCCGCTTGAGCAGCGTGATGAAGCCTTGGCAGAGCTCGATAAGCTATTAAAGGCTTGGGCTGATAAATATCACCAAGAAGGCGGACATCCGATGATTTTGCAGTTGGCAGCGGGCACCCGCGAGCCTGGAGATGCTTGAGCGATTGTCCCTGATGCCGGTTAATGGCCAGTTAAGCGGCGATCGCATCTGGGGCACGTCATCAATTAAACTCGAAAGCCTTGCGGCATGGGCATTATCGCGCCGCTCCGCAAAACCAGCTAGGGGCTGAACTGCTCTCAGCATAAGGATTCGAGCGTTAAATGCTGACAGTCCCTAGGGGCTGTCAGCTATAGCCGTCGCCGGTTCCGTTAGGACAAGACGGCGAGCCATCTGATTGTGGGCTAGGCATCCGAATATTACTGGTTGCCTAAGCCTAGATGGCTAAAGCTATAATTTCGCTCTCAAATAGCACCATGCTTGTGCCCATCTTGATTGGCAGCTGGTCAGCTTTCTGTCTAAATGAGTTCTTATAGACTCATAGCAGGGACTCTGATTCCACAATAATGCGACTCAAATCCAGATTAGGATTAGGCTCACCATTCGGGGTCAAGTATTCCAAATCAATCAGAAAAGCCTCTAGGGCGGCGGGATAGTCAACAAAAAAGCCGACTTCCTCGCCAGCACTGTTATATCGCGTCAGGCCCCAGCTATCCGTGGGGTCATAGTGAGTCAGCATGTAACTCCATCCCGATGCATATTCACCCATCAGCAGCTTTTGCGCGACATATCCGGCTAAAACGCTGTTCGCCCCTAAGATCGGCTCTTGCAAAGTTGAGGCTTGGGTCTGTCCGTACATACTGTCAGCATTGGAGTGCATGGTATCGGGAAAGTGGCGGGTGGTGTCAATCAGGGTGCCGCCGCGAAAGGACAGGGTGACAATCGGTGGCCAAGAACTAGCGTAGCTGCCAAAGGCGTAAAGAAATCGCGGGTCAGCGCTAAGAAATTCACTATAGCCATCGCCATCGAGGTCTTCAAAACCGCCTGCGGCTGCCGCATCCAGAGGGTATGTCAGGGTCCGATACAGGCGATCGCCCTGCAGCGAATAAATAGTAAATATGCTGCAGCAGTGAGCCCCTCCTAAATAGCGATGCAAAATGACTTCTGGCGTATCGTCTGGA
>JBCCNE010000166.1:0-8852 GCA_039026015.1 Cyanobacteria bacterium P01_C01_bin.70
AATAAAACAGGTGCGCTGCCCCGTCAACGGCAACTGGGCATAACCTCAGATTCATCCGCATCCTCGCCTCATCTCGTGGCATGAAAGGTAGTCCTAGATACTAGAAAAAGCGATTATAGAAGTCTGCTCTAAAACTTTGCTCTAAAAAATTTGATACAGCATTTCTTAGGGCGTGTCATCAATTAATGCCAGAAACCTTATGGTGTAAGCACTATCACGCCCGCCCTAATTTCATCACCTAGGGGCTGAAACCCTGGCTATCAAAGCATTAGCAATTTAAATGTGACAGCCCCTAGCTTGGTGACGCAGACAACTCTGGCTGAGGGAACAGGGACTTTAGAGCGTTTTTCCCCTTCACCAGCTTCAGAAACGCTGCCGGTGAAATTATGCTGATGAAAATTCTCAAAGCTTGGCAGTAGTTTAGCCCCCACTCATAGCTGGAGACTGGCGGTTAGCCAACAATTTAGCTGCACTTTGCCGAAGTCGGCGGCCCATTATGTGTCAGGCAAACGAGATGGTAGGCTCTAAACATTAGTTGTGTTGATACTTCCTAACGAGAGGATTGAGTCGATGAAACGTTTGCTGTTGGGCCTAGTGTTGTCGCTAGGAATGCTGCTGGGCAGTTGGATGGGAGTGGTGCAATCCGCTACAGCTGCTTCCTTGCCTCAAATATGGCAGTCATCCGTGCTGGCCGAAGAAATTCGCAATGCGGTGGACGACAAGCTAGCAACCGAATATGGCTCCAAACTGGATTTGAATAATGCGAATGTTCAGGCCTTTGTGAAATATAAGGGTATGTACCCGACGATTGCCGGCAAGATTTTGAAAAACGCACCTTTTGAAGCAGTGGAAGACGTGCTAGAAATTCCTGGTTTGAGCGATCGCGAACGCGACATTATCGAATCCAATATCAGCTCCTTCACCGTTACCCCTCCCGATCCGGCCTTTGTTGAGGGGGCCGACCGCTACAACAATGGCGTCTACCGGTAGCGTCATCAACGTTGCGACTCGGCCACCGCTGAAGCTTTAGGGTCGATAGAGGTGCTTCATCTCCATCGACCTTTTTGAGTAGTTTAGCTACTGCATTTGCATGCTCGGTTAGGTTTGCCACTCCACCCAGGCACAATGGTGTCAGGCCATTTTTCACCCCTCACCAACTTCAGAAATACTGTAACCAGGTCAACTAAACTCAAAGAGTAGCTCATCGATCAGTTTGACGCAGCGAAGCATGATTTCCGTTGGTTCTAGGGGCTGAACTGCTTTCAGCATAAGGACTTAATCGCTAAATGATGACAGCCCCTAGCAGTTTTTGCGGAGCGGGCGCGATTATGCTGATGCCGCCAGCCTTCTGGCTCTAATTGATGACGCGCCCTAGGATTCGTTAATATACTTCGAATTAAACTACGTCAACATTAGCAACCATAGTTTTGTCAAACTTTTCGCTGAATCGTCCTATCTCCTTAATAAAGTCAGGGCTTTAGAACCAGTAGCCACTATGGCCAGAACTTCAGTTTTCCAGATGGACGTGGTTTACCAGCCGCTCAAGTTGAGGAAAGAGCTTTGCCAATTGAACCATTTGATGTTTTGGTGATTGGCAGCGGCGCAGCCGGACTCTATGCTGCACTCTGTTTGCCGTCAGCATACCGAGTAGGTCTGATCACCAAAGATGTTCTGAGCCAATCAGCCAGTGATTGGGCGCAGGGAGGCATTGCTGCTGCGATCGCTCCTGAAGATTCCCCTCGACTGCATCTCGAGGACACCCTGCAAGCCGGGGCTGGACTCTGTGAATCGGCGGCGGTGCAGCAGTTGGTTGAGCAGGGAACCGACTGCATTCGCTCGCTGGTGGAATTTGGGGTGCCCTTTGATCGCGCTCAAGGCGAGTTGGCGATGACCTTAGAAGCGGCTCACTCGCGAAAGCGCGTGCTACATGCTGCTGATGCCACTGGTCGAGCAGTCGTGAGTACGCTCGCAGCAGCCGTGCGGCAGCGGCCCAACATCACCTTATTTGAGCAAACCTTGGTATTGGATTTGTGGCGCGAAGGCGATTGCTGTCGGGGCGCCATCGTCGCCCATCAGCAGATGATTTCCTGGTGGCCTGCCAAAGCTACGGTCTTAGCCACTGGGGGCGGCGGGCAAGTGTTTTCACAAACGACCAATCCCCCAGCCAGCACTGGAGATGGCGTTGCCATGGCCTGGCGAATCGGTGCTCAACTGCGGGATCTAGAGTTTTTTCAATTTCATCCCACGGCTCTTAAGGTCAACGGTGCGCCTCGGTTTTTAATCAGTGAGGCCGTGCGTGGCGAGGGCGCTCATCTAATCGACTCTAGCGGACGACGCTTTGCGTTTGACTACCATTCCCAAGGGGAATTGGCCCCCCGCGATATCGTCAGCCGAGCGATTTATCAACATTTGCTGACTCACGCTGACAACAATCCTGACTGTGTGTGGCTAGACCTCCGACCGATTCCACCGGCGCGGCTGCAGTATCGCTTCCCCAATATCCTCAAAGTCTGCCAGCAGTGGGGCATTGACCCGCTACAGCAGCCTATTCCGGTGTCCCCAGCAGCCCACTATTGGATGGGGGGCATCACAACTGATCGCCACAGTCGCTCTACGCTGTCACATTTGTATGCCGTGGGTGAAACCGCCAGTACGGGAGTCCATGGGGCTAACCGTTTAGCCAGCAACTCGCTGTTGGAGTGTTTAGTCTACGGTCGCCAACTTCAACACTTACAGCTGTTCGAAGGCACCATCGCCCCCGCTACCTGGCCTCAAACAGCAGATTTTAAGGTGACCATGACCGCATCAGAAACGCTTGCCCTAAAAAATGTTCGGTCGAAATTGCCCCATCTTGTCTGGCAGGGAGCCGGAATTAGCCGTCAAGCCGACGCTATTGCAGCCACCAGCAGCCAAATTGCCCAACTGCGATCGCACTTCCACGCTCTAGATATGACGCAGAAACTGCTCATGGGCCTGCAATCTCCAGCTCAAGGCGTCTGTGCCATTGCCCCTGAAATCTTGCGCCTCTGGTGTGAGACTCGCAACCTAATCGACTTAGCCCAATTGACGCTAAAGAGCGCTCAGTTCCGCACTGAGAGCCGGGGTGGGCACTATCGAGAGGACTTCCCGGCAGTTGCTACATCTTGGCAGGTTCATACTTTGGTGCAGGGCGATCGCCTATGGCGCTCAGCGCCCGTCAACTCTGCACCGTCTAACGTTGTATAGCGCCATCCAGATCATGGTGTTTCTGAAGCTAGTGATGGTCCAAAGAAGACGTAAAGCCCTTGTTCTCAGACAAGCTAGTAAGGCTTTCAGCGATCAGCAATCAAGGTCACGAAAAACTCAAGACACTAACGTAATGCCGAATTCAGGTTCTCACAAATTAGGCGCATTCAAGACCCAGTTGCCCCACACATCACTTGATTGCAGCTCCTAGGCGGCCCGAAAAACCGGCAAGGTAAAGTAAAATTGGCTGCCTTCTCCAGGAATTGATTCAGTCCAAATTTGACCATAATGAGCCCGGATAATGCGACGACAGAGGGCTAAGCCAATACCATAGCCGTCTTTTGCTTCATCACGCTGCAACCGAAAACTGTCCTCAAAAATTTTTTCATGCTTTTCTTGAGGAATGCCTGGTCCGGTATCCTTCACACAAACCTGAATTTTTTGGGTCGTGCGATGAAGCGCCGAAACGTATAAATCACCGCCATCAGGCGTATATTTGATGGCATTATCCAGCAGGTTGGAGAGCACCCGTTGAATTTGACTGGGATCGACGTAAATCAGGGGTAAATCTTGGGGAATATCCACATCAATTGCCTGTGACTTGGCTTCAAACTTATTGCGCATGGAGGCTAGGGTTTCCGCAAACAGGCTATTGAACGAAGTCGCTTGCGGCTGAATCTGCAAATCAGCAGCAGCTCCTTTCGCCGTCTGCAAGATATCCGAAATCATTCGATCCATAGCCCAGATTTGGGTTTTAGCATGGCGCAATAGCTGGGCCGTCAGTTTAGGTGAAAGCGATCGCTTATTATCGGTCGCTTTTTCTCCGTACCCAAGTTCCAACGTTTCTACCGCAATCGAAGCGGCTGTTAACGGATTTCGCAGGTCATGGGCCAGCATTGCCACAATTCGATTCTTAAATTGAAGCTGTGCTTCTAAATCCTCTTTTTCTTGCTTGAGGCGAAAAATCTCGTCCGAGAGCTTCATAACCTCAATTGAGTGTGCCAGCTCATCGCTATCGGACAGCGTCGTAACCTCCGAATTGGACTCAGATGCTTTTTTGTCCCGAGCCGCTTGCAAAGCGACTATCTCCCGCTGCCAGTGTGGCCACCATTGGTCTAACTGTGAAAGAAGATTGCTGCCAGAAATGACCTGCTGCTTACCCGGAGCAAACTTGACCAGCGCCGGAGTCGCAATTAACCGAAAGTGCTCAACAAGATAGGGTTGTTCACTGACATCCACCACATCTAGCGAAAAGGTCTGATCTAGTTGATTCGCCTTTAAATGGTGGCGCAATCGCTGCACGTACTCTCCAGAACTGGGGCGCTTGTCGATAAAAAGCAGCAGCTTAATAGATATTTGATTAGCAGCGGATTCATCGTTGAGATTTTCCATCTCGTCTTCTAGGCCAATCTAACGGCATGCTCTTTGTCTAGGATATCGCGAAAGCCCCTTTAAGTCGGCACTTCTAGAGACTTACAAAGAGAAGCTTAAGAAGCCTCTATTAGCTCAGAGTTCGAACCTATCGATAAATCCTGGGCGATTTCCTCAATATGAGCATCAACGATATTTCGGTGGGCGCTCAGCGAATGTTCTGATACTGAGAGGCCAAGATGCGATCGTCAGTTTTCCAAAATCGCTGAACTAATTTGAAAAATTCACGCCCAGAATTACCAGACCAATAGATAGCGATTTTGAAGCTAGTAAGGTGCAAAAAGTTGCCTGGAGCGATTGTGCTTAGGTGAAGTGAGGCACCTTACCAGGCAAGGAAATGTTGCCGGCCGAATCCTTTCGGTCGAGACGAACTCGATCTACAATCATTAATGTGTTAGTTAACTATTGTTAAGGGTTCCGCTCAATGATTGTGTATTTTGCCTCTGGGCTTGTTGCAGTTTTGCTGGTTATCGGTATTGTCATTTATCTAGCGACAGCGCGTACTTACAAATCATCAAATACAGTTGCCAATTCCTACGACCAGTGGACTCAAGACGGCATTTTGGAATATTACTGGGGCGAACACATTCATTTAGGGCATTACGGTTCTCCGCCACGCCGCAAAGATTTCTTAAAGGCCAAGTCCGATTTTGTTCACGAAATGGCACGTTGGGCTGGATTAGATACTCTGCCGCGAGGCACAACGGTTTTAGACGTCGGTTGTGGCATTGGCGGCAGCACTCGGATTTTAGCTCGCGACTACGGCTTTTCCACCACTGGTGTAACTATTAGCCCGCAGCAGGTTGAGCGGGCGCGTGAACTAACTCCTGATGGCCTTACTGCAAGATTTCAAGTAGATGATGCGCTGGCTTTGTCCTTTCCTGACAACAGCTTTGATGTGGTGTGGTCGATTGAAGCCGGCCCCCATATGCCCGATAAGGTCAAGTATGGTGAGGAAATGCTGCGCGTCCTCAAGCCCGGTGGGATTTTGGTAGTAGCTGACTGGAACCAGCGCGACGATCGCCGCAAACCTTTAAACTTCTGGGAAAAGCCGGTCATGCGACAGCTCTTAGACCAATGGTCGCACCCTTCCTTTTCTAGTATTGAAGGTTTCTCTGAGCAACTAGAGGCTACTGGTTTGGTAGAAGGTCAAGTTATTACTGCCGACTGGACTCGTGAAACCCTTCCCTCTTGGCTAGATTCTATTTGGCAGGGCATTGTTCGACCCAAAGGATTGATTAAGTTTGGCTTTTCTGGTTTTATTAAGTCCCTACGAGAGGTCCCTACTATATTGCTGATGCGTTTAGCTTTTGGGGCCGGTCTCTGCCGTTTTGGCATGTTTAAGGCTCGCAAGGATAATACCGCTTCCTTGCCCCGTGACACAGCTCGAAGCGCAGCGCTGCAGGCGTAATTCTGAAGCCGTCTTTGTAAAAGCCCTTTGTGAAAGTCTTAGTTTGGCTGCACAAAGGGCTTTTGTTCATTTGTGACAAACACAAGAACCCTGCGAGCCTTCAGAAATCGCGTTACATTCAAATTAACTTTATTGATATAAAACTGCGAAAATCACTCGTGATACAGGACTTGCCACTTGTCAGTAGCCCAACTCCTTCAATTGTACATAGCTGTGATATCGCGATTGTTGGCGGCGGTATCGTCGGCGCTACCCTCGCCGCTGCTTTACGAGCTTCTGGACTCTCAATCATCCTTATCGAAGCTCAAACAATGAAAGCAGCCGTCGCTAGAGAGCGCGGCTATGCGCTGTCGCCTCTGTCTGGCCAAATCTTTGAAAGTATTGGGGTATGGGACAAGATTTTCCCCTACATCGGCAAATACCACCATATTTATTTGTCAGATTCTGACAATCCTCGCTTAGTGAAATTCCAGCCTAAAGATTTGGGCACAGAATATCTAGGTTATGTGGGCGAACATAGGATTATGTTGCAGGCTTTGCAAGATTTTATCGATGCTGAATGCGATAATGTGCAATGGCTATATGCAGCCCGACCGACCCGAGTAACCTACGGAACAGCCGCCGCTATTATCGATTTGGAAGTTAACGGTCAACCACAGCAGGTGCAATCACGGCTAGTTGTTGGGGCCGATGGCCCACAATCGCATATTCGTCAAAGCGCGGGCATCAAGACTTGGGGTTGGAAGTATTGGCAGTCGTGTTTAACCTTCATGATCACCCACGAAGCCCCTCGCAATGACATTGCGTTCGAACGGTTTTGGCCAGATGGGCCGATGGGGGTTTTGCCCCTTGCGGGCAACCGTTACCATATCGTGTGGACAGCTCCCCATGCCGAAGCCAAGGCCTTGCAAAACTTAGACGAAGCTGAATTTCTCACAGAGCTAGAGTACTATACCGGCGGTTTTCTGGGTAAGCCGAAATTGAACAGCGATCGCCTAGTATTTCCAGTACAGCTTTTTCAAAGCAAACACTATGTCCGGCATCGGCTGGCATTGGTGGGCGATGCCGCTCATCGCTGTCATCCCGTCGCCGGACAGGGCCTCAACTTAGGCATTCGCGATGCGGCAGCCTTAGCCCAAGTGCTGACGAAAGCTCACGCGCAGGGCAAAGATATTGGCGATTTGCGAATTTTACGGCGATATCAGCGCTGGCGCAAAATCGAAAATTTAGCGATTCTAGGCTTCACCGACTTTTTAGACCGTATGTTTTCTAATAATTGGTGGCCAATCGTTAGGATCCGTCGGCTGGGACTGTGGGGCTTGCGCAATGTGCCCTTTCTCAAAGTGCTAGCCCTAAAGTTTATGACCGGCTTCTGGGGCCGTCGGCCTGTAATCAGATAGAGGCTGAAGACTTACATGTCTTTAAACGTGGAAAGGCATCTTGTACCCTAACCGTGATTCTCTACAGCTCGACTTCAGCCCCAGAAAAGTCTGCTTGA
Organism: Cyanobacteria bacterium P01_C01_bin.70; assembly: GCA_039026015.1. Lineage (GTDB taxonomy): Bacteria > Cyanobacteriota > Cyanobacteriia > Phormidesmidales > Phormidesmidaceae > Halomicronema. Next base: position 7,566 of record JBCCNE010000166.1, read on the forward strand.
CAAGAAGACAAGATGGCCATCTCTGAATCTCGGGGAGTGCCCAGGTTATAAAATCCATCTAGGCGCAAATTCAACGCTGAATCACCTATGGAAGCAACTGGAGCGCCGTCTGTAATCAGAGCGATTGCATAGTCATACACTTCTTGGGTATAGCTGTTGGTAATTTGCAGCGCTAGCTCCTGGTCATTAAGCTGCCCTCGGAAACAATCAAAAGAAGACTGTGGCATAAATAGCGCGCCAACCAGATTGGTATCTTGCGCCTCGAACACCATATATGCGGCACCCAGAGTGTCGGGCTCAGCAGCCGCACCATAAAAATAAACGCCATCTTTGATAGGGTCTGCAGCGGTAACAGTAGAAACTGTCGCGTCTGCGAGTGTATTATCAACAGGCGTTGGAACTGCTTGCGCCGCAGGCCCCAACAGCAGGCTACTTACCGCTCCCCATAACAAGACCTGCCAATCACTCAAACGTAAAGAATAGCTGCGATCAGAAGCATTGGCAGAGCTCTTTAGAACCTTGTGTAGATATGCACCAACACCCATTACAACCTAACTCCTTACGTATCTTATTTACTTCTTATTGCAGCTAGTGCAGCGTCAAGATTGAAATTGTGGATAGCATTCCTCTGTATTGCTTTCTTGGCAATGCTTTTAGAGATAGCCAACGCACAAAATCAAAACTGACAGACCACTAGTAGGAATCAAAAAACTTCTATGTACACATTAGAGGGCTATTTGCTGTCGTAAACACGACATTGCTAAGAGCGTAATATCTCTTCGTATGAAACCGTTGAAATCATCTGCCTAAGCATGATTAACGATATGAAATCAATATTTTCGTCATGCACCAAAGCCTACCTCCTAGCATTAGCAGTAGGTAAGCCTAGGGGACAGCCTCTCAAGTGAACATTGATAAGCCTGTAATAACGGCCAATAGAGGCACCAAGAAGCTACGCCAACATCATCAAAGCTAGGGCTATTCATCGCAAACAAGCACCCTTGGCAGAGTCCAAGAAGCTTGAGCAGGGTTGGTGTTGAGTTGTTAACAGAGCTTTCCGGAGACTTTAGGGTGGTATTGGTAGTCGGAGTCGAAAAAGCTGGAAACACTCAGTAGATTCATGCCTATTGAAAGATTCATGCCTATTAAGAGTACTCCAAGAAAAAAGACATCCACCAGCTAGGCAGGCGCAGGCGTCGGTGCAATTTCGACGAACCACTTTTCTAGCCCTGGCAACCGATGCAGTTTCTGTTCGAGTTGCTTCATGGCCTGCGGGGTAAGTTTGAT
>JBCCNE010000167.1:0-8844 GCA_039026015.1 Cyanobacteria bacterium P01_C01_bin.70
TAATGCCGTGTTTGAAGAAGCGGTGGAGGCCGCTCTAGTGCAGCCAACCTTTGTCATTGACCATCCCGTCGAGATTTCTCCCTTATCCAAGCCCCATCGCAGCAAGCCCGGCGTCGTGGAACGATTTGAGCTGTTTATTGCCGGACGCGAAACCGCCAACGGATTCTCGGAGTTGACCGACCCGCTGGATCAGCGATCGCGCTTTGAAGCCCAAGCTGCCCGCAAAGCCGCCGGTGATTTAGAAGCCACGGGCGTAGACGAGGACTTTCTTACCGCCCTAGAATACGGCATGCCTCCCACCTGTGGCCTCGGCATTGGGATTGATCGCCTCGTCATGCTTGTAACCGATAGCCCTAGTATTCGCGATGTGATTGCTTTTCCTCTCCTAAAGCCCGAACGCAGCGCCGAAGACCCCGCCGCGGTTGACTCAAATGCTCCCTAGAGCAGGCCTGTCTCGGTTTTTGCTGGCCCACCCTATCTCTACAGCTACGGAAATCCGAAGTTGACGGTTCAATCCTGCCCTAAGACTATGAAGATGATGGCTATTCGAATTGATACCACCAACATGACTAACCTAGAGCCTACGACCAAGCCTGTTGTTGATCGACCTAAATCAGGGTTTACTAGCTATGCAGAGAAACTTAATGGCCGAGCAGCCATGGTGGGTTTTGTGGCAATTGTGGCGATTGAGTACTTTACGGGTAAAGGATTCTTGGCGTGGTTAGGTCTGGTCTAAACTGGGCATTATTTGCTCCTGACAAGAATCTAGCCCGCTTTTTTCTTGGGTCGCCAGCTCAACTGCCTAAGCTAAAGTTAGTAGATTGAAAAATCAGCAGTTGGTCTGCACTAGTTGCTGATGCGCATCTTGCGATAATTTTTTGTTGGGAAATTAATTGGCTGTGTTCATCAAACGCTTATTCCGAAGAGAGCCGCTTACCAGCACGGTCGTGACTGCTGGCTCAGTCAACATCTTGTTAGGCATGATGGAAGGCCAGGCGCTGTTGGCATTTATCGGAGTACTGGTTGTCAGTGGCACTCTGGCCAATCGTGGCTGGCAAAAGTATCGTCGCATTGAGTTTCCCGAAACTTCCGTTCGCTATCTGCCCGAGCAAACATCACAGTCTCCAATGCCAATCATCAGTTCATCCTCACAGCGACATCCTGATTCTGAATAGTGTGGTTGTCCAAAATCAGCGGCAGTTGTTGTCTAGTAGAACGCGGCCAGTAGCTGTGAGGTCGGTATGATTGCGCCTCAATCTCTCGGTTGAGAACATATATCAAGCTTCTTTAGCGCCTCAATACAACAGTTTGACGCCAGTCAGCAGTTCTAGCTCCCTCAAGATTTCGTCTTTTTCATGCTGATCGGCAACTTGTATCAGCCGCTCATATAGCGCTTCAATTTTCGAATTTCGCAGCTGTGTCATCTGCTGAATTGATACTTGCTGAATAGATTCTTGCATGAGTCAACCTTCTACAACACTGATGATGCTTTCATTATTTAAATGGCTCGTGTGATTGCCTATAGCTACACCAATTACTTCAGACGGCTTTAATACAATGCCGATTCAATGTGAGGACAGGGTGAAAGGCTTTTTAAGAGCCTCTAAATGATTGCTATGCAAACTCAAAACGACAGAATAAATACGGAATTAGGCTGTTATTTCAAGTATTGTTTTGCTGCGTGCTTATACTGAATTCAAAGGTTATTTGTACGGTATGGCTGTATACGCGATCGTCACCTAAAAGCGCGGCCCAACCACAGTAAATTCATAAATTTATTGATGGCATCAGTCCTAGCCTCAACTGGTTCTTTAATTTCTTAATAAACCAGAGAAGAGTCTATCAGCTAAGGGGGTTGAGACTCCTCACTTGGCCACGACTTTTTACGTTGAAGATAATTCTAAATTTGCGGCGTTGCAGCGCTGACGGCATTCTCCTTTTGCATTGGTTAGAGTGGCTTGATCTTGTTATGGATGCTGCTGCACTAAATATTGGACTGTCACTAACGAATCTATATTTCTGAACGCTACACGTCGACCGCGACCTTGAAGCTAACCTTTCGAGCTGGATCGAGAACTGTTGCTAATCAACAAAGTCAGGCAGAAATTTTGGCCACGGATTTTTGCCGTCCTAACGACCATTTGTCGGAATAATTAAAGCGCTGCTCACTCGCCATCTTTTACTGATGACCTTAATCCCAACTCCGCGTGAAATTTTAGAGACTCTCTTACCGCTGTTGCAGCTGGCGGCTAACTATGCACGGCAGATTCAGGCCGAAATTGCTGCTCAGCCTGACAAAGCTGGCCCCACTCAATTTGCGGCGGCGCTGACAGATGCTGATTTATCCATTCAAACGTTTGTCGAAGTAGTGCGATTGGGTCGTTTTCCTAATCTGCGGTTTTATGGTGAAGAATTTGAGCAATCCTACAACACCAAATACTTTTGGGCGATTGATCTGGGGCCTTATGGCGATTATCTGGTAACCCTTGATCCGATTGATGGCACGTTGTTTTACATGGACGGTTTTCCCAGCTATCAGATCATTATGACCGTTCTCAATGCCGATGGATTTGAGGCCGTGCTGGCGCTCAGGCCGGCAGAAAACGACTACTACTATGCGCTGCGAGGCAAGGGCACCTATGTCGGTCACTTGGATCAAGATTTAGATGACTGCCAGCGTTTAGAGCTTCCCCGAAGCAATACAGTTTTTTTGGGCACTCGCATGGCGCTGTTAAAGTCGCAGTTGAACAATCGCTATCGCATCACCAGCGTCGCCGAAGACTATTCCCCCGAGCGGGCAATTCCCAATGTCAGCGGCATTCTCAAAGGGCAACTGGGCGGTGTGGTGTTGGCCACCGGCAAGTTTATCGATGGTGCGGCACTGGCGTTCTTAGCTCAGGAAGTAGGCTGCTTAGTAACCGATCACTACGGGCAACCCTTACCACGACTAGATGACTGTGTGGATTATGCTTGGCCGGGACTGGCGATCGCTAGCTCTCCTGCCATTCATCGTGATCTCATCACTGCCCTAGAGGGCTTCCAGATGGCGACTTGATCGCTTTCGAATCGCGTGACTTAAAGATAGGCTAGCTTCCGAGTCCTTCAAGTCAGGGCTGCAGCAAAGTTGAAAAGAAAGAATTTTCACTCAGGAATTGGGGATAAACATTGAAGCCGGCAAGTCGGAGGAGTGCTTCTCGGCATCTGTACTGGGAGTGTTTCGCCGACGAGCGAGATGCTCGCATTAAAAGTCATTGAGCAGTTGGCCAATGTGGAATGCTCCCGGTCAGCAGTGCTCGGAGGCTAAATCTTCTCCGAAGACGAAGTAGCCAATGGGGGATAGGTGGACTTTGCCGCCGTTTCTTGTTTCTACCTGCTGTTCTCAAAGGGGGAAAGTACGGATTTCGGCATCGACCAAACTGACGGTACTCTAGGGTGAGTCGCTGGGCTTTTCTGCCATGATTCACTTAAGCCAGAGTGCTATTCGCGAACTCAAACGACTAGAAGCAAATGAGCCTTACGGCAGCGGGGTAGTGCGCTTAGCAGTGCTCTCTGGTGGCTGTGCTGGGCTAATGTATGACCTACAGTTTCGGCAGGCCGCCAAAGCCACCGATCAAATTTTGAAAATTGATCACCTCAAGGTTGTAATCGCTATCGACCAGTTGGCTAACTGCAATGGCTTAGCGATTGATTATTCTGAAGACCTTACGGGCGGCAACTTCCGCTTTGCCAATCCACTCGCTAAACAAACCTGTGGCTGTGGCGTGTCTTTTAGTTTGGAAGAGCCTGCCCCTAATCAATCAATGGCCGACTGCACCCAAGCGGAAGGTCCGCCTTTGCTCTCCGGTCGATCATAGTCTTTTGAGCACTCTATTTACTCGGGTATTGCGGAACACAGAGTTAGGAATAAAGGCAGTGCGTCACCTGAGCCCAACAAAATGCTATATTCGCTGATCTTGCATTGCCTTTAGTGTCTGCCCCTTCAGGGTTTCTCCTAACTTACTATCTACCAAGGTTTTATCAAGCTGCATCTTAAGGAAGAAGGCTGGGCTAATAAGGCTGTAGATATATAGCGTCATTTCACTCACAGTCACCGGATCTTGCCAAACTGCTGCTCGATATTTAATAATATGGCGCAAAATTTTACGGATATCGTTAACCGCATAAGCCACAACCATGAAATACCTTTGATGTTTTTTGACGCTGAGCATGCGAGTACGGTGACGGCTGAGGCCAATGCCCCGCATCAGGTCACACAAGTATTCACGCGTCAGACGCTGAGCAGGAATTTTATGCTCAACTCGCATTGCCGGGTTATACCAGACCTCCCACCCTGCCTGTTGAATATGCAGTGTGGTCTCCATGTCTTCGCCCGTCAGCATGCTGTCTTTGGTGCGTCCGCCCAAAACCGGATTGTCGGGAACATTTTCTAGCCAGGCACCGCGTCGGACTGCCATGCCTGCGCCCGGTGGCAATACCTTTTGGTCAGGGGAATATAGCAGAGGCGCAGGACCTCGACTAATTAGCGCTAAGAATGGTGCTATACGATCAAAATTGGCGGGCAAATCGGAATCGAACTGCCCCCGAATATGACTGCCAACAATCCCTGCTTGAGGATGCTCTCGAAAAAACTTCACTGCTTGGTTGATCCAGATGGCCGAGGGTAGATTGTCATCATCTAAAAAGCCAATCAGCGGACTCCGCGCCAGCCGAACCGCTCGCTGGCGAGCAAAAGCCGCTCCCTGTTTGGGTTCAACAGTATAGCGAAGATTTGGCCAATCTTTTTGAAATTGTCGTACGACAGCTTCTGTATTGTCTGTGCTGTTGTTGTCAACGACAATCACTTCCCAAGAAATTCGTTCCGTTCCTAATTGCCACTTCAAGCATTCCAACACGTAAGAAATTCGTTGGCCGCCGTTGTACGTAGGAATTGCGACCGTAAAGTCGCAAAAAAGACTCGCTCCAGTCATTGATTTGCCTTGCGCTTAATCGTCACTTCAGGAATGACGGCAAAGTGATATTTATAATCAGCCGTCATTGATTAGTTATGAGTTGATGAAGTAAATGCGCCTGTTCCTGATTCTTAACGCCTAACCTCAATAGCAAGACGCTGATGTGATTCTGTATTTTAAAGCAATGTTACATGGGCAACACTCTGACGTCATCAACATCAAGGGAAGTTCATTGAGCTAGTTGGATCGTTGAATTTCCTATGTTGATTATTGGAAGTTTGACACTACTTTTCACTCAGTAGAAATACTTAAAAATTAATGGCGGATGCAAATCAAAGGCAAAATATCCTTATATTCGCGGGAGGTAATGTTAGTGTCTTGGCCCTGGTTTTCCTCATGAAGTAGACCACAATGACAAGCATGCCGCCTAAGCGACTTGGTCTCTACAGGAAAAATCACAGGAGCCTGCTGTTTCTACGCTAGAGGGCACATTCCTGGAGGCGTTGTGCTTGGCCATGCTCTGAGGAGCATGGCAACTGGGCGATTGCGGACAAGCGCAGTCCTTTCCCGGGCAATGTTTTCCGGGAAAATGGGGAAGTGTGCCTGCCAAACCTGCAGATTATCGACTGCTTTCATGCCCTGCTGAGTCAGGGCTGGCTAGATTCGTAAATTTCTAGTGGCGATCCACGTTTCAAACGACTCGTTCAAACTCCGTCGTATGCCGAGACTTCATTATGCAAAGATTCTGGAAATACGCTTGGACAAGTCTGGTCATTATGGTGACGATAGTAAATCCTGCGATCGCCCATGCAACCACTGATTTGCTGAGTCATGACGACCTAATCGTGTCAGAGATGCGGGAACAGCTTGCACTGCTGATGTGGGCACAGCAGCAATATCGGCGCGAGATAGGCGAATTTGCTTCAGCGTTTGACCAACTCCGTCCTCTAGTTGCCTTTGCGGAGAGAACTTTTGCCTACACCTTAGCGATGGCTCGCGTTGAGGCTGACAAGGTACTCATCATGGCGAGTCCCCTAAATGATGACTATCCCCGTCTGCTCGGGTCAGTATCGATTGCCGCAGATGGAGCAGCAGCAGCTTGCCTGTGTGAGCCGCCGCGCTTTGCGGTTCAAGCCGATGACTGGTTGACCTTGTCAGGAACTGACGCCAATCAAGCATCGACTGCATGGGTCTGTGAGGTCGTATTGCTGGATGTGCTTGCTGATCGCGTTGCCGATTAGTCGACTACGGGCGATCGCTTGCCCAGTAGGCGATCGCGCAGCTGCTTGACGCGATCGCGGTACTTAGCCGCTTCTTCAAAATCGAGTTTTTTAGCCGCCTCTTTCATCTGTTTTTCGAGCTGGTTAATCAGTTCGGGAATATCTTCTAAAGCGAGATCATCCTTTTGCTCATAGACTTCATCGAGTTCCTGCACATTCAGACGACGCGAGACTTCTAAAAAAGAGAGGATAGCGTTGCTCTTCTTGCGAATAATGACTTGCGGCGTAATTCCATGGGTTTCGTTGTACTCTGCTTGAATAGTGCGTCGTCGCTGCGTTTCTTCGATGGCCCGAGCCATGCTGTCGGTCAGCGTGTCGGCATAGAGAACAGCTTGACCCTGCACATGCCGCGCGGCGCGACCAATCGTTTGAATCAGCGATCGCTCAGCCCGCAAAAAGCCCTCTTTATCGGCATCTAAAATCGCCACCAGGGAAACTTCCGGCAGATCCAAGCCCTCTCGCAGCAGGTTGACTCCAATCAGCACGTCAAAATTGCCGTCTCGCAAATCTTGAATCAGCTCAATCCGTTCGATGGAGTGAATTTCGGAGTGCAGGTAGCGCACCCGCACACCCTGCTCGTCGAAGTATTCCGTCAGGTCTTCAGCCATGCGTTTGGTCAGCGTTGTCACCAACACCCGCTCGCTACGGAGGGCGCGATCGCGAATTTCTCCCAGCAGATCATCCACTTGTCCTTCCGTGGGACGCACAAAAATTTCGGGATCGAGCACGCCGGTTGGGCGAATGATTTGTTCGACGACTCGACCCGTTCCCGATAAATAGAGCTTTTTGTTCTTTTTCGAGGGATTACTTTGGGCCTCAAACTGACCGTCTGACTGTTCTAATTCCCAGTTGCCGGGGGTGGCGGAAACAAAGACGCACTGGTTGACTTTTTGCCAAAATTCTTCGGCCTTAAGGGGGCGGTTGTCGGCGGCGCTGGGCAGTCGAAAACCGTGATCGATGAGCACTTCTTTGCGGGCGCGATCGCCGTTATACATGGCGTGCAACTGCGGAATTGTGACGTGAGATTCGTCAATCACCAACATCCAATCATCCGGAAAATAGTCTATTAAACATTCTGGGGGTGACCCAGCGGGACGACCGGCCAGATGGCGAGCGTAGTTTTCGACGCCATTGCAGTAGCCAACCTCACGCAGCATCTCCAAATCATAGCGAGTGCGCTGTTCTAGCCGCTGGGCTTCTAGCAGCTTGCCCGCTTGTTCGAGGAATTCTAGGCGATTGCGCAGCTCCTCCTGAATCGCCTGACAGGCCGTCTCCAGCTTTTCATCGGGGGTAACAAAGTGCTTAGCGGGATATACGTTAATGGCTTCTAGGCTTTGCAGCGTGGCTCCCGTCACCGGGTCGACGTAGCGAATGGCATCAATTTCATCGCCAAAAAATTCTACCCGAATGATGCGGTCTTCGTAGGCGGGGCCGATCTCCAGCACATCTCCCTTAACGCGAAAGCGGCCGCGACCCAAATCAAGATCATTACGAGTGTACTGAATCACCGCCAAGTCTCGCAGCACCTGCCGCTGATTGACTTCCTTGCCCACCTGCAGGGGAATCGACGCCTTCAAATATTCTGACGGAATCCCTAAGCCATAAATGCAGCTGATGGACGCCACCACAATGACGTCTCGCCGTTCAAACAGCGATCGCGTAGCAGAGTGCCGTAGCATATCAATTTCTTCATTGATAGAGGCAGTTTTGGCAATGTAGGTATCCGTGACGGGCACATAGGCTTCGGGCTGATAATAGTCGTAATAGCTAATGAAATATTCGACCGCATTGTCGGGAAAAAATTCCCGCAGTTCATTACAAAGCTGCGCCGCCAGCGTTTTATTGTGAGCTAAAACCAGGGTTGGTTTACCAATTTGGTTGACGACGCGGGCCATTGTGTGGGTTTTGCCCGTACCGGTGGCGCCCAACAACGTCTGATACTTATGGTTGGCCTGCAAATGTTGAGTGAGACCCGCGATCGCCTTGGGCTGATCACCTTTGGGGTCAAACGGGGCCTGAATGTCAAATTCGGTCACGATACCTTTCCCACACTGCGCCACTGCACTTTGAATATGATGGCGGATTTTGGCCTTAGTTGGGGGCGTTTCGGATGACGGAATCCGCCCTATTGCAATTTGGGAAGATGCCACTCTCTCGGACCTTACAGTTTTCCAATGGCTGGTGCCCGTGCCACTTCTCTTCCGGGCGTCGCAGTGTTATAGGTTACAAGACTTTCTTGCCAGAGTGTTACGCTTTCTCGGTAGAGAATGCAGCCACAAGGAGGTGCTTCAGAAATTGCCCTGGTTGATTGGGGCACTCCCCGGAATGTCCCAAAGGGTTCTTGACCTTTCTATTTGTAGGGTTTGTTAATTGATTAAAGGTCTGCTGACAAAAGGCTGTGGAATAACAGCCCCCGATGTCAACTTCCAGTCTGTTTTATCGAACCAGGTGGGGCCATTAGCGCCGTAACGTATCGAATCCAGAAATATTTTCTGATTGGTTGATGTATCTCTTTGACTCTGCCAGGCTGTCGCAACTCATAGAGAGCGACGTATCAGAGCTGGTTAACGCTGACGTAGCAAACAGCTTTTAAGTTATTGACGACTTTGCAAACA
>JBCCNE010000168.1:0-8841 GCA_039026015.1 Cyanobacteria bacterium P01_C01_bin.70
ATAGCGCTACCCAAACGGCTTGGTCAAATTCCCAAGGTTGGTCAAAACGGGCAGTGTCAGCGATCGCTTTGAGCGCCCAAAAGTAGCTATTGCGAACCACCGACCCTTGTTTCTTATATGGGGGCACATCGTCTCTATGAATAAATAAAATCGGTGCATCAACGTAACAGCGCATAAGTTGATATTCTCAGTTGATTTCAGCGGTTTCTGGCTAAATGACTCGTTCAAAATCGAGAAGGGGCCATTAAGCCGACAGAGAACATGCTCATCTAAAAGCATCAGGCCAGAATGTTCTTTAGATGGCAGACTCCTAATCGCTTTAGCCTCTGATATGCCTTCATTAGATCGGTCAAGGCTTTGATACCTTGAATATGGGCATATGCCTTTTAAATTCGTTCTTTGGGGTCTTAACGTACCTTATGACAGCCGCCGTTTGCGTCCAAAATTTACACAAGGTCTACAACAGTTTGCATGTTGTCAAAGATCTCTCCCTCACCATTCAGCCTGGAGAAAGCTTTGGGCTACTGGGCCCCAACGGAGCGGGCAAATCGACCACGATTCGTATGTTAACTACCTTGACCAAACCCTCAGATGGTCATTTGGTCGTGGCAGGCCATGACGTGCAGCGCGAACAGATGGATGTGCGGCGGCAAATTGGCGTGGTGCTACAGCAAACCAGTGTCGATGATGACCTCACCGTTTGGGAAAATATGGAACTGCATGGCCGTATGCACCATATTCCAAATCCGCAACGGCAACGGCGCATTGATGAGTGGCTGGAATTTGTCGAATTAGGCGATCGCCGCGATAGCAAAGTCAAAACCCTCTCCGGCGGCATGAAGCGACGGCTGCAAATTGCCCGAGCGCTGCTGCACAATCCCAAAATTCTGTTTTTGGATGAGCCTACTGTCGGCCTTGATCCTCAAACCCGTCGCCGCCTGTGGGAAATTATTCAGAGCCTCAATCAGCAGGGCATGACCATGCTGCTGACGACTCATTACATGGAAGAGGTCGAGTTTCTCTGTCATCGCATCGGTATTCTCGATCAGGGCCAGCTAATTGCCCTGGGTACTCTAGAAGAACTGCGACAGCAGCATGGTAAGGGCATTCTGGTGCGACAAACCGGCGATCGTTGGGACTATCAATTCTTTCCCACGCTGGCAGAAGCGAATGAATATTTCGAGCAGCAGCCTGATAAAACTGGGATGATGACGCGGCCTTCCAATTTAGAAGATATCTTTGTAGAACTCACTGGTCGTAATCTGGATTAACGCCGCTATGCCGAAACTGGCCAGCGTCATCGAAGCGATTCTGTATCTCAAGGGTCGGCCCTTAAGTATTGCTCATTTGGCCGAGCATGCCGGATGCGATCGCGAAATGGCCGAAGAAGGGCTGATGGAGCTGATGAACGAATATGCTCATCGTGAGGGAGCCTTAGAAATTATTGAAACTAAAGACGGCTATTGCCTACAGCTCAAATCGGGCTTTCGTCATTTGGTTGATACTTTAATTCCTTTGGATTTGGGGGTGGGGGCCTTAAGAACCCTGGCAGCGATCGCTCTACGCGGCCCGATTGCTCAGACTGAGCTAGTCGACATCCGGGGCTCTGGCGCTTATCAACACGTCAATGAGCTGGTCAATCTGGGATTTGTGCGTAAGCGACGACAATCAGACGGTCGTTCCTTTTGGCTGCAAGTTACTAATAAATTTCATCAGCATTTTGAAATTGATAACTTGCCAACCTTTAGCCAAAAGGCAACTCCCGCAGCAAGCGAGGGCAAGGGTGACGAAATGACCGCAACGAGAGCCTCAAAGTCAGCAGCAGAAGCCAATATCCAGGAATCGGTTCAACAGTCTAACGTCATGACCTCTTCATAATGCCATGACTTATTCATAAGGATTTTCTGGCGGCACAGTCGGCTGTCCTCATTCATTTGTTACAGTAGAGCCACACACAACGTGAAAGCTGGTGTTAATGTTTACTTTACAAAGCTCGCATAGACGACAGAACAAGGTTTACAAGGCACTAGGTAGACCATAGACTGGAATAATTAGGTTGATGGGTCTAAGGTTGAGGAGATAGGTAATCAGAGCTTCTATGACATTTAATCCTGAGCGCGTTGATTTTGTTGGCCTACATGTGGACGATGAGGCTGGCAATCAGCTGCTTCAATACCTTAAGCATCAGTCACCCGAAGTATTGAGCCGAGTTGCCCAGGCCGTCACGCCCGAAATCAAGCAAATCATTTCACAAAATGTTCAAGGGCTCGTTGGCGTGTTGCCTGGTGATGGCTTCAATGTGCAAGTCACAACTGATCGTGAAAATCTAGCCGGGCTCTTGGCTTCAGCGATGATGACTGGCTACTTTCTGCGCCAGATGGAGCAGCGCATGGAAATGGACGCTTCTTTGACAGGCTCGCTCTTTGCAGACTCCGACGAAGACGATGACTAGCCTAGGGGCTGTCATTATTTAACGCTCGGCTCCTGATGCTGAAAGCAGTTCAGCCTCTATCGGGTTTTGCAAAGCGGGCACGGTAATGTCTGTACCGCAAGCATTCTGGATTTAATTGATGACGCGCCCTAGGTGCTCTTGCGAATTTATGAACGGGAATATTGGCATCTTGTCAGGTTTTGCCTTTAGCTTCCCTGCCCACTATCAAATCATTTACCAACTGATATCGCTCAGCGCAGCTGCGGCTGGTCTAAAGCTTCAAGTCCAATTATCGCAAATTTAGCTTGTGAGCGATCGCTAGCTGTTGAGAGCATAGACTTGTCCGTCAAACAAGATGCGAGTAATGCCTTTAGCTTGCAGATAGGGCTGAGTTTTGCTCAACATGCCTCCGTCTGGCACTTTAATAATGCGCTGATTGCGGCGGGCAAATCGGCGGGCGATTTTATGGTTATCAAACACCGGCAGTGTTCTTGCTTGCTCTTCGTCAGAGGGAATTAGCCCCAACTCGGAAAAGTCTCTCAAGGGACAGGTAATCAGCTCTGCCAAACGGTCAACGACTAAGTAGCAGGGCTTCGTCAACGAGAAACGCTCAAAGGACAAAATCGTCAGTTCGGCTGCACGATCAACCGGTAATTGCTCGACGTCATCGTCATCCGCATCTTCATCCCAGGCGTCCTCATCCCAGTCTTCGTCATTATCGGCGTCAAAATCGTCTTCGTCTTCGAAGCTTTCTGACACCCAGGCAGCGACTTCTTGATCGTCTTCGTCGCTATCTGGGGTGGCTGGGGCCCGCTGTGGTCGCTTGGCTGAGGTGCGCAACACCGGCGGCTCTTTGGTCACCTCCGCAGCTGCTTCAGCCGGTTCGGGCTCTAAGCCATCCTCGTCAGCATTAACCTCTACAGCATCACTAACCGGGCCAGCTGTTGATCGTCGCCGCGATCGCCGCCGCGTCACTGCTTGCCCAGAGTCAGCTCCGTCGGCACTGGCATTGGCGGCTTCCGCGTTACCATTCGCTCCCGGCTCCACGACCATGGTTGAGGTGTCTGAAGAAGCCTCCTGTGGCTCAGTTACGGCTTCGACGGCAACAGGTTCCGTCTTGCTGCTGAGTTGGTCAACGACGTCACTATCTTTGAGCGGAAAGCTGCCCCGTTCTCCGCTACGCTTCCACTTCATCAGCTTGGCGTACTCGTTATCGGGCAGCATTTGCTTCAGCACGCGGCTAACGGTACTGCTGCTAATGCCAAACTTTTTCGCCAGTGTGGATGTCGTTTCTCCCGGTTGGCAATAAATACTCGTGATCTGTTGCTTGTCGGAATCTGAAAGTTTGCGGGGTGCCATTCGGGGAAGCGGTTTGCCTACATATCGTGTTGCTCTTATCTTACTGTGATGCTGCTATTCCGGAGCCTCCTTTCACCAAGGAATCCGTCCTCAGACAACAGCACAATCTCTCTGGATGTTACTTAACTCAGAGGCTACCAATTGCCACAGTAAAGGTTAAGAACTAATTTACAAAGGGCACTTTAAAGGAGGCCTCAGATGTAAGGATAGACAGATATCTGAGCGCTCTTAAGACTAGATTCGCCCAAAAGTGTCTAAGCATTGGCATCACTAACGTTCATGGAGTGTGTTAATCACCTCTAAGTGATGGCCCCTGCCCTTCAGATTTTGGCGCTGATGGCCAAATTCGCTCCAGTCTATGCTGGCAAGATTGCAACAGTTATCGAACTACCGTTACACCAGTCGATTAAATTATCGTCACCGCGAATCATCATCTTGCTGCAGCCTGATGTGAAATCTCCAAACAGATTTGCCAAACCCTTTCAAAATCCAAGATAAGCTAAGAGGCTGAATGGTATTTCACGCTTAACAATTCAGTAAATAACATCCGAATATGGAACTGGCTAACCGACTCCAAAAAGTGACTCCATCGATGACCTTGGCGATTTCTGCCAAAGCCAAAGCGATGAAGGCTGATGGGCTCGACGTCTGTAGCTTTAGCGCTGGGGAGCCCGATTTTGATACCCCGGAGCATATCAAAGAGGCTGCCAAGCAGGCTCTAGACAAGGGAAAAACTCGGTACGGCCCGGCGGCTGGCGAACCTGCACTCAGAACTGCGATCGCCCAAAAGCTGAAGCAAGACAATGGGCTCGACTACACTGCCGACAACGTTATTGTGACGAACGGTGGTAAGTATTCACTCTATGGGCTCATGATGGTGTCGATCAACCCAGGAGATGAGGTGATCATCCCCGCGCCTTATTGGGTGAGCTATCCCGAGATGGTGAAGTTGGCAGGGGGCGAACCGGTGATCATCCCCACCACACTGGAAAATGGCTACAAAATTACGCCGGCTCAGTTGCAGGCCGCAATTACGCCAAAGACTAAGCTGTTTGTCTTGAATTCCCCTTCGAATCCTACGGGCACGGTCTACACCCCCCAAGAGATTCGAGCGTTAGCAGAGGTCGTTGTCGAGGCCGATATTCAGGTCGTGTCTGACGAAATCTACGAAAAAATTCTCTATGATGATGCCCAGCATCTCAGCATTGGCGCGGTCAGCCCTGAGGCATTTGCCCGCACTATCATCAGCAATGGGTTTGCCAAAGCCTATGCCATGACCGGCTGGCGAGTCGGCTATCTGGCCGGGCCAGAGTCGCTGATTCAAGCGATGAATATCTTGCAGGGGCAGAGCACGTCCAATGTCTGCACATTTGCTCAGTATGGGGCGATCGCGGCGCTCACGTCTTCTCAAGACTGCGTAGAAATAATGCGATCGGCCTTTGCCGAAAGGCGCACTTATATCTTTGACCGTTGTCATCAGATGGCGGGATTAACGGCGACTAAACCTGATGGAGCCTTCTATTTATACGTTGACATTCAAAAGCTGGGCATCAGCTCCATCGAATTTTGTAAAACACTGCTGACGGAAAAACACGTTGCGGTCATTCCCGGCATTGCTTTTGGCAAAGAAGGCACCATCCGCATCTCTTATGCAACTGATATGGCGACGATTGAGGCAGGAATGAATCGCCTCGAAGCGTTTGTCAAAGCCCGTCTTTGAAGCAGGCAATTCTCAATTTAGTCAGGCTTATTTGTCGGCAGAGCATATTTTCTTGCAGCGCAGGAAAAGGTGGGAGAGCGATTTGCAGGCATCCCCATTCCGTATTTGTAATGCTCGTGTTCTGCTGAGGGACCAGATTCCCACATCGAAAGAATTCAAAAATTTTGCAGGGATAGGATATTCCCAGACGGTTTCGGCCATGGGTTAAACGGCATCGCCAACTTGACTGTGGGCCGCCTCGCCAAAAATCGCCTGGGCGTTGCAGTAAAACTTAAACTCCAGCAGATTATAGAATGGGTCTTCTAAAAAGAAGGTGCGGTGCTCTAACGGTGAATTGCGAAAGCGACGTTTGGGCTGCTGATAGAGCTTGAGGCCTTTTTGCATAACGCGATCAAGCAAGGTGTCAAAATCCGCCTCGGCCAAAAAGACTAGCCCAAAGTGGCGTGGATAGATGCCTTTTTGCGGCGTAAGCTCTTTGGTGGTGTGGGCCACAATTTGATGGTTATACAAATTGAGAATGATAGAGTTGGCTGATTCCCTGCCCGCTTCACAGCCTAAACCTTCTACATAAAAGGCTTTGGTGGTGGGCACGTCAGCTACGGGGAACGCCAGGTGAAACAGGACAGGAGCAGTGGTGGTCGCCATAGCAGAATGGATATTCAAAACAGCAGCGCCAACGCTGGAGCAGCAAGCGATCGCTCTGTACCAGCGTTCAGCTTGGTTTTGATTCTAGGAAATCTTTATCGAAGAATCGGTGAGCAAATTTACCTGGGTTTCTCAATGCAGGGCTACCGGAAGATAGGAAGAAAACCGGGTGTGTAGTCACCTTAAGCCTATGTCGTGATGACAAGGGCCACATCTATCCAGGTCATAAAACTCTGTATTGAACGGTCAGTGGATTCTAGGGCGCGTCATCAATTAAATCCAGAATGCTTGCTGCATCAGCACACCCGCGCCCGCTCTGCAAAACCCGCTAGGGGCTGAAATCCTTTCAGCATAAGGATTTCAGCGTTAAATGATGACAACCCCTAGTAACTGCGATCGCTATAGGCTAAATATCGGCAAGTTTTCGGCCCGCTGAGAGGTGTCGCACTGAATTAACGGCTTGCTGATGACGGCCGTTGACGGCTGGCTAGTCTTCAAATAGGTTAATAGACCTTTAAGCCAACGCTTTTGTTCGTTGCTTAAAGGTCTATTCGTCCAGCCTCATCCCAAATTCTTCCCTCAAATCATGCCCATCACCCCAACGTCCATATGCCGGTAGTTTAGATTCCCGGCCGTGGATGACAACGTTTTTGCGGCTTACACTTACAGCCTCAGGACGAGCACTCCCAAATCCCAAATCCAAAATGATGCAGGTTTTCACCCACACAAGTTGCGAACTCAGTTTAGGGGCAGAGGCGCAAGATCTGGTCGGCCATTGCCAGACTTTCCTGATAAAGCACGTCTTCGCCCCAGCGCTGGAGTTGCTGGCCCAAAATTAAATCGGCCCGCTGGTCAGAGATGGCGCTTACTTCCTCAACCCGGCAGGCTTGAGCACCGCCACCAGCCTCCATGCGCATACAGCCCGTTGTTTCTGAGCAGAGGATGGTGCAGCAGTCGGCATCTTTTTTATCTGAGGTAAGCCGAATGCCAACCAAATCGCCAATCACCTCGCCCACGTCCGCCACGGGAATGGCGGCCAATTCTGCCTCAACTTCGTGAGGTTGGCCCATGCCGCTTTGGAAGTAGACCTTGCGAATGCCGTAGTCGCCGCCTTCTTGGACATAGCGAATTGGCGTCCAGTCTAGACGGCTCGCCAGCCAGCCAAGAAACATTAGTGCCTGGGCCGCATTGCCGGGTTCGTGGTCAATGCTGACGTGGTCGATGTCGATGAGGGCATCGCGCCGCTCGGGGGGATCGTAGGCTTCAGCGGTCAGCTCTTGCCACGGAAACACCCGGTGCCAGTTCAGGTCAGCAATATATTTGCCAGATTCGTTAATTTCTTGGATTTTGTTGAGTTCAGACTCGGCTTCGCTGAAATAGCTGGAATCGACAATCAGGCAGTTGCTGGTTTCTGACAGATGGCTAAACAAGGACTGCTCGGGATTCGGTGTGGCCTTCCACCAGACAAATTTGGGCAAGTCGCCAATCATCAGCGAAGAAACGATGCCCGCCACCCGGTCAAGGGCAGCCTTGGAGCCGCGCAGGGTGATGTATTCGCAGCAAATCAGGTTGCTAGCGTTGCGCTTTTGCACCGGGCAGTAGGCTGACACCTGGGCCGTCACCCCGCTATCACTGCCGAGAGTGGGACAAAGCGTGATGACGCGGCAGGGATTTTGGGCCGCGATCGCCTCACTTAGATTAAAGCCCCGCATATCGGTATTGGAGAAGGCGCGCTGGCTGTCGGGCAGGTTAGCGTACTCCTGTCTAAGGCGGGCTAGCGTCACATTATCGATGCGCCCAGTCACCCGCAAGCCATAGGCCATTTGGGCCTGTCGAATCGCTTCTCGGGTCTTAGAGCCATGCTGGCCGTCGATCTCGTCTTTATAGAAGGTAAGCGCCGCTAGCAGCTGTTGAAACTCCTCGGGCTCATAAACCACGATGCTAAAAGTGCTGGCTCGGGTAGCCATCGGCGCGGTGGCACCATCATTCTGACTGCGCCAAATATTGCGCAATTCGTCCTCAATTTCCTCGATAGAGATGCCTTTGGGCTTTTGTAGTGCAACAACAGGAGTTGTAGTCATATCAACTTTTGGGGTTAAGGGCAGATTTGAGCAGTCAGTCTAGGGAAGGCGTCGCGCATCTATGCTAGCCAATTTCTCCAGCGTTCTAGAGAATTCAAGAATGATGCTAGAGTCGGCGCCAGCGGCGGCGCTCGCGGTTCAACAATAATTCTGATTCCACCGGCCCCCAAGTCCCGGCCTCATACATGGGGATCGCATCGGGGTCGGCCGGCGCATCCCAGACCTCCAGCAGCGGGGTCAGCATGCGCCACGAGGCTTCCACTTCGTCACCTCGGGTAAACAGCGTTTGGTCGCCGAGCATGCAGTCCACCAGCAATCGTCCATAGGCCTCGGTGCTGGGCTTACCAAACGCGGCATCGTAGCGGAAGTCCATCGCCACAGAACGGGTTCTGAGGGAGTTGCCGGGCGTTTTTACCTCAAAGCGCATAGAAATGCCCTCGTCGGGCTGAATGCGTAGGGCTAAGACGTTGTGGTTCAACTGCTTTGCTGCCGACTGAAACATCATAAACGGCACTTCTTTGAAGTGAATAGAAATTTCTGACACTTTCTTTGGCATGCGTTTACCGGTCCGCATATAGAAAGGCACCCCCTTCCAGCGCCAGTTG
>JBCCNE010000169.1:0-8791 GCA_039026015.1 Cyanobacteria bacterium P01_C01_bin.70
GCGGATGCCGCGAACGTCATGAAACTGGGCCAGCCGTTCCCAGTTCACCACGGCTGCGTAGCGATCGCGCGTTTGAGGAGCTTGCAGAATGCCGGGAACTTGATAGAAGCCGGGTTCAATCGTGACGATCATGCCCGCCTGCAAAGGCCGATCTAGTCGCAAAAAAGCCAGCCCAAAGCGATCGCTGCGGGGGCGCCCAGCAGCATAGCCCGCTAGATCCCCCAAATCTTCCATGTCATGGACATCGAGCCCCAGCAGATGGCCAACGCCGTGGGGAAAGAACAGCGCATGGGCATCCTGTTCCACTAGAGATGCGGGATCGCCCCGCAAAATCCCCAAGTCTACCAGTCCGGCCGCGAGCACGTGGCACGCCAGTAAATGCACCTCCCGATATTCCATGCCGGGGCGAGCAGCCGCAATACAGGCATCGTGAGCTGCTAACACGATGTCATAAAGGTCGCGCTGAGTGGCCGAAAAGTTCCCCGTGACGGGCCAGGTACGAGTGATGTCAGAAGCCCAACCGGTAGGCGCTTCGGCACCTACGTCGACCAGCAGTAGATCCTCGGGCTGTAGCGTATGGTGATAGTGCTCGTTGTGCAGCACCTCACCGTGAACCGTGACAATGCTGTTGTAGGCCGTCGTCATGCCCTGAGCCAGAATCACCGCTTCCATAGCGGCCCGGATGGCGGCCTCGATTTTTCCTGGCTGGGTGGCGGTCATGCCAGCACGGTGGGCTTGGATAGAGACCTGGGCAGCCTGGCGAATTTCCGCAATCGCGGCGTCATCATGGGTCAGCCGCAGCGTCACAATCGCTTCTGCCAGGGCGCGATCGCGGGCTGGATTTATCACGCCACGGGCCGTAAGCTGCGCGGCAGCGGTCGCCGCGTCCTGCACGCCAACGGTGGCCGCCCCCTCAACAACATCAGCCAGCGCCCTTAGCGGATAGGCCGTATCAGCGCCGATGTGGGCCGCAGTTTCTGCCCGCGAGGGAGTCGGGCCGTGCCACAGTGCCGCCTCGGGAGGCGATTCATCCATAAATAGGGTCAACTTAGCCCCGTCGAGCCGAACGGCCGCATTGATCAGCGGCACCCCAGCAAAATATAGAAAATGACTGTTAGCGCGAAACGGATAGGTATTCGCAGGAAAGTTGCGGGCACTTTCCTGTCCTGACCACAGCACGACAGGAAAGTCAATCAGCTCTGCCAAGCGGTTTCGGCGAGCTCGCAGCGTGTCAGCTAAACGTGCAGAAGGAGCGATCGCAGCCATAACATTTAGAGCTTCAAATAATTAGTGAAAGCCTAGCGACCGACAGCAGATAAGTGCAACTTTTGTTGGAGTTCAGAGTTCAGAATGCGGAATTGCCTGGAAATCGTCAAGAAGCAAGAGACATCACGCTCATATCGTGCGAGAAGGTCATCACCCTTTATTATTGGAAATTTCAGCATTGGAAATTTCAGCGATCGCGATCAGGTAGGATTTTTAATTTTATTTTCTCGGCCTGCCCCTCGGCAGAATCAAGGAAAAATTCATACGGCAGAACTACAGACTTCTACTGCTTCAGACATGAGGATTTAATTAAGACTCCTAATTTGCTATACGGGCGCAGGGCTGTAGTTCACTTCAGCACGACAAAATGACAGATTGGCAAGCGTCAGCGGCTACAGGCAGCTTTTTGTCACAAGCAAGCTCCTGAATAAAGCAGTCTGCTGCACCTAAATCTTGGGATGCGTGGCTAACAGCAAAGACTTGAGGTATCAGTCCAACCATATGCCACTTCAGTAAACGTAATGCCTCCCATCTCGATATCTTTTTGACTCACTTCTTGTCCACCGATTGCCTCATAGAACCTACATGCTGGGTTATCTTCCAAAACCCAAACCAACATCGTATGAACGTTCATTTGAGCTAGTTTATGTGCCACTGCTTGCACTAGTTGGCGTCCCATTCCTTGCCTTTGATAGGCTTGCAGGATATAGATCGCGCACAATTCACCTTGATAAACCGAATTACCTGCGCGCTCCAGGCCACCATTGGCAAAGCCAACAATCTGACCGAGTTGATTCTCAGAAACGTAGGTGAATTTATCAGCTCCTAGCGCACCTTCAAAAATCTTCCGCCAGCCATTCTCGCGCTTCTGGTAAGTCAGATTATTCAAGATTGCATCCGGAAAAACTCCTCGATAAGTAGTTGTCCAAGCATCTACATGAACTCGTGCGATTGCCGAGATATCATCATAGTTGGCTTCTCTCAAAACCATTGATACCTTGGCCAGTCCTTAAACTCTAATCACGGAAGATTTGAGCAGTCTAACAGTTTATTCTTGCTCCCTAATGACAGGATTGAACTGCTGTGCCATCGGCAACCGTCGGGCTTAGCCTTTATCCTAAAATATGGAATCAACGAATACGGTTTATGACGGAAAGCGCTTTCCCAGCTTCGACGATACAGATTGCGGTGGTTGGAGATATTCATAACCACTGGGATGAGCAAGACATGGCGGCGCTGCATGGCCTTAAGGCTGACTTGGTGCTGTTTGTCGGCGACTTTGGCAACGAAGCAGTGGATGTAGTGCGATCAATCGCGACGCTAGATTTGCCGAAAGCCGCGATTTTTGGCAACCATGACGCCTGGTACACCGCGACGCCCTGGGGCCGCAAAAAGTGCCCATACAATCGCCAGTCTGAAGATTGGGTGCAGCTGCAGATAGACTGTCTGGGGCCAGCCGACGTCAGCTACAGCAAACGCGATTTTCCGGAATTGGAGATAACTGTAATTGGCGGACGGCCCTTTAGCTGGGGGGGCTCTGAGTGGAAACATGCCTCTTTTTACCGCGATCGCTATGGCGTCCACAGCTTCGACGAATCGATTGACCGCATCAAACAAGCCATTGATGAGGCTGCCTTTGACACGCTAATTTTTATTGGGCACTGTGGCCCCACGGGGCTGGGCGATCAGCCCGAGTCGCCCTGTGGACGCGACTGGAATCCGATTGGGGGCGATTTTGGTGATCCTGACCTAGCGGCAGCCATCGCCTACGCTCAAGAAAACGGCAAGTCTGTTCCCCTGGTCACTTTTGGCCACATGCACCACGGTTTACGCCACCGCCAAGATATTCAACGGCAGCGAGTCACCCGGGACGCGGCAGAGACGCTGTATCTCAATGCCGCTTGTGTGCCCCGCATTGTCCAGACTGCTACGAGCTGTCAGCGCAACTTTTCGCTCGTGACGTTGGCTCAGGGCCAGGTCAAGCAGTCTGAGCTAGTGTGGGTTGACCAAACCCATACGACTGTTGCCGCCGAAGATTTGCTGGCAGAGCTGCCCAATAGCCGTCCCTTACAGCCTTTAGGGTAGTTATTTAAGCTAGATTGTCCGGCGGGTTGCCTCATCTCACCTCGGCGTTTCCTCGAAGCCTTGGCCCAGGCTCAACCCACGAAAAAATGGGGAACCAGGCAAAATCCGCGTAGAATTGATAATCAAACTCTAATGGTGGCGATCGCCCATGAAGTCTTACCTGGCCGCAGCTTTGCAGATGACTAGCGTGCCAGATTTGGAGAAAAATCTGGCCCAAGCTGAAGACTTAATCGACCTAGCGGTGCGACGAGGAGCAGAACTCGTCACGCTTCCGGAAAACTTTTCATTTCTCGGATCCGAAAAAGACAAGCTAGAGCAAGCCCAAGAAATCTGCGATGCCAGCGAACAGTTTCTCAAGAAGATGGCGCAGCGCTATCAAATTACCCTGCTGGGCGGCGGCTATCCCGTGCCGGGGCAGGACGGCAAGTTTTACAATACAGCTCTACTAGTAGGCTCCGACGGCAGTGAACTGGCTCGCTACGAAAAAGTCCATTTGTTTGACGTCAATCTGCCCGACGGCAACACCTACCGAGAATCAAGCTCAGTGGTTTCTGGGCAAGCCCTGCCGGCGGTCCTGCCGTCAAAAGAGTTTGGCAACCTGGGGCTATCGGTTTGCTATGATGTGCGCTTTCCGGAGCTATATCGTCACTTATCTCAGATGGGCGCAGAGATCATCATGATTCCAGCAGCGTTCACCGCTTTTACTGGCAAAGACCACTGGCAGATACTGCTGCAGGCTCGGGCGATTGAAAACACCTGCTACGTCGTTGCTCCGGCTCAAACAGGGTTTCACAACAATCGCCGGCAATCACACGGCCACGCCATGATTATCGATCCCTGGGGAATTGTGTTGGAAGATGTGGGCACAGAGGTCGGGGTAGCGATCGCCGAAATCAACCCGGCTCGCTTGACCCAAGTGCGTCAGCAAATGCCTTCCTTACAACATCGAGTCTTTATCTAAGCATCGCGCGATGCCAGCTTATCCACCACCAATATCGGCCTGCAGCAGAGTAACGCTCATTGCTTGGAGCCGATTGATGAGATTTCCTTGCCCAAGGTGAGTAGTGAGCCCAATGTCTACCTGAATCTTGACTTCAAAGGACACCTGATGGCCTCAATCACGTCAAACGACGACAACTGGGTAGCGATCGCTGTAAGTAAAAGCTACCTGAATGTTTATTGTCTTGTTAGACGGGCTTATACGGACTTTTTGCGGTCTTAGCTGCGCGTCAACCACCAAACTGGAAGTGCTGCTACAAAATGCATAATTTCGAGAATAACTATTTGGGCAATGGGAACGTTCTCTATCCCGAATGGCGTGAAAAACATCCCAATTAAGACCACTCCTGTAAGAACCCACATAACGCGATTGGCTGTTACTCTCGCAAGGAACCGAGTCAGTAAGAAGTAACTAATCGTAGCCGCCAAACCTCCCAAAATGCTCGCCAATATGACTGGTGCTACCGTAACAGGGTCGCCCGTGGGTGTAATGGCATCGGCTGGAAACGTAAAGGTTGAGCCCATCAAGTAAAGAGCCGCATTAATGACGACCGCCGCCACGGTGGCGATGCACCCTTTGCGAAAGATAGTACTGATTTCTGGTTTGTTCGTATTGATATTCATAATTGTGTGCTTTGCCGTTTTGCCCCCTTGAGCCAATCAATTGTGGCTCTATGGTTAACTGCCATTGCCTAAAGGCGACGTAAGTGCTTTTGTAAGCAATGTTGCGCTTGCACTCCACAGGTCATGGCGACGTGCCTCGTCCAACAGATAGGCATCTGGAGTGAAGCTGCCCTTTTTGTTGAAAAACACAGTACGACCTGCTTGCGGAGTCTCATCGCGCAGGATGTCAGCAAATTGACGCGCGACAACTTCAGGCTTGCGGGTGGTAAACATATAGAGTGGCTTGACAATTTTTCTGAGCGTAGGGTTTAACTCTCTACGAATATTTGTATCGACTGACCCAGGACCATAGCCGACAACAGCAAGTCCAAATCGACGAGATAACTCTAGACTGTACAGATCGTTGGCAAGCTGTGCATGTCCGTGACTTTGCATTCCTACTCTGGCTTCAACCTCGGCAAGATCATCGAACTCGAGGCGGGCAAAGCGGGGAATTTTTGGCCCTGAGGCGGCTACGTTTATCACAATTGATTGGGACGAAAGTACCCCACTTTCAACCAATGCATTTGTTAAAGTGAACCGCGATAGATAGCCAACTGCAAAATCCTTTTCAGTACCCTCTGCGGTGTGTTCAGCTCGATTAATCAAGATGCCAACACAGTGAACCAGCAGGTCGATGTGCGGCATCAATTCGGTGAGCTTTTCGGCCGATTGAAGCACCGTCCGCATAAGGCTTAAATCGGCCTGCAAAAATGTCAGCTGTCCAGCCGCCGTTTCACCGCGCACTTTTGCAACGAGTGCTTTACCTTTTTCAGCCGATCGTCCAACGACGTACACATCTGCCCCCAAATTAACCAGCAAGCTAGCCGTCGCGGCACCGATGCTGTCAGTACCGCCTGTGATCAGAATCTTTTTCTTATTGAAGTCGTACATAAAATCCTCCATACGAAGTGATTTACAAAACAATCTGGCTTCACGGTTTAGTACTAAACCATAAAAGCAAAAAAATTTACTCAGGGGTCAATTTACGCAGGATGGCAAACAACTGTTGCTGTTCGTCAGAAGTCAATGCTGAAAACTGATTTTCGATAAACGCATCGTGTTCGGGCAACATGCGCTCTACAAGATAAGTGCCATCATTCGTTAGCGTAAGATAACTGTTACGCCCTTGACGATTTCGTTTGAGCAATCCCTTTTGCTCGAGTTTTTCGATCAACTGCGAGACATTACCCTTCGTTACTTTAAGGCGCTGTGTTATTTCCTTTTGTGAGACACCTGGTGTTAATTGAATGTGGACGAGCAGATCAAACTGCGGCCCCGTCAACCCAGCTTCAGTAAGTGCACCTTGTGCATTACGAGATATTTTTTGAACAACTCGAATCAACCGTATCCACAGCAGTACAGATAACGGACGGTTCTTATAAAAGCGTGCGTGATTATTGGACACGAAAACAGTTTAGTACTGAACTATTGCGATGTCAATATTTGCTGATGAAACCTGGATTGAGTGATACGAAGACATCCTGTGTATCATGCCGTCGAGCATAGCTTGCAGTCCACGCAAAGGGTGACTGAAGTGGGCGTTAGCTGCACATCTCAAAAATGCCCCTGATCCAAAGTAAGCTAGCCTGACGAAAGCGCGTAGCCATTTAAGGCTCTGTCAAAACAGAGGTAGGAAATTTAGAGCTTATAGGGTGCGTTCCTCACCGTGACTCCTGCTACCACCCTGATAGAATTCTGAGCACACATCATGCTCATGAATTCCTTTAAGCAGAAGGCTGTCAGCCTAACATAGGCCATGAGGCACATAACATCCTTTGCCCTGCCGTCTAATCCTGCGCAGGATCGGACGGATTTTAAGTCTAGGAATTGATGCAAAAATATTGACCGCCGCTCAGCTTTGCGCTGCCCAATCGATCGCGCGATTTACTCCGAGCGCAACTTTAGCAGATCTGTCATCGAAGCCAGCAGCTTCACCTGCAGTCTTTGAATTTGATTCGCCTCGCTTAAGTCAAAAATCCAAGCGACATGCACCTTAAACGCAATTGCCTGTACCTGTCCCCGCACGATAGTGCGATCGCCGCAGTCTGACTGCGATACAGGGTCGAGGACTTTGGGATAGGCTTGCATGCCGGCCGCTTCCGCTTGGAGATATTGGCTAATGGCTGCGGTGCCGACGATGGGCTCTTCAAACGGCGCGTGAAGTTGCCCATCTACTGCAAAAAGGGCTGCTGTCGTTTCAAATTCGCCAGCATTAAAGCTGTCAAAATAGCGCCTGATGACGGGGTCAACATCTAATCGTGCGGTTTCTGATTGAGTAGAAATCATTAATAGGATCAAATATAAGTTATTACGTCTATAGATTTTAGACTATACCGAAGCTTTTGCTAATTCCTTCATCGCTAAGGTCTATTCTTGCTACAGCCGCAGATGAATAGATTCCTTAAAAATCTGGGTTTGTTATCGATCAAGAGTGATGGCGACAGCAGAAAAGCGCTTTCTGATACGAGGAGTCTCCGAAGAGGGCGATCGCCCTCTTTAACTGGAGCACTATCGTTTCAAACTCTTCGGCAATAAAGTTTTCAAAACAGCTTTCGATAGTGGGGCCAACATCTAATGGGCTATTTCTACTTCATTAGAAATCCTTAACAAGGCCAAACCTCAGCTATTGCCTCTATAGACTTTAGATGGTGTTTAACCGTTTGCTAATTCCTTCACATAAAAGGTCTATCCTTGCTGTAGAAGCAGATGCACGGGTCCCTCACAAATCCTGATGGGTTATCGACCAAGAGTAATGGCGACAGCAGAAAAGCGCTTTCTGATATGAGCGATCGCCCCTTGCCGCGATCGCCCTTTCCAACTGGAGTACGGATTACCGATTACCGCAGTTGGAAAGCACACTGAGAAAAATTCTTATTCTGTTAGTAGAAAAATATAGGGCAACAAAAACACCATGCCGACCGCATTGCCAACGCTACTGACACTAGCCATTTTTGCCTGGTCAATTTTTATTATGTTAAGTCAGCTAACTGGCTAATAGGCTTCACTCAAGAGCTTTGATGAGTTGCTTCATGACTCTTTGCCAGGACAACGCTGTCACTGTCAGCCACTAACCATTGAGGGTAGTTTGCAAGACGTCCTCTTTGGCGCGAAAGCCGACGAGCACGGCTTTACCGTCTTTAACGAATAGGGGACGTTTTAGCAGCATGACATTCTCAGCGAAAGCCTCTACCCACTGCTCTTCGCTCCAGGATTTTTTCTCTTCACCAATCGCCCGATAGGCTTGCCCCGAAGTGTTGCGCATGGGCTTAGAGCCCAAGGTTGCTACCCAGTTGGCAATCATGTCACGGCTGGGGGGAGCGGTTTTGGTGTCAATAAACTCGTAGTCAACGTTATTGGTTTCGAGCCAGCTAAAGGCTTTTTTGCAGGTGCCGCAGTTGGGAATACCGTAAACCTGAAGTGTCATGGCGTTGCCGAAAACTTTTACCAGAAAATTTATGCGAGCCTTCAGTAGCGTACCAAATCGCTCACTCCGTCCGTCAAGCGCTGGCGCAACTTCATTGGTTAAGACGGATGCCTTCGCCCTCGGCATCCCTCAACGCTGAAGGACAGTGCATCTCCACCATCTCCCAAATTGGGGCTCACAAAAACCGTAAATAGGAGTTAATGCGTCAGCCCTATTTGTGATAATTACTGCCCTGAAGAATCGATTTAGCCCGATAAAGCTGTTCCAGCAGCAGGAGTCGGGCAAGTTCATGGGGAAAAGTCATGGGTGACAGGCTGAGTCGCTGAGCGGCCGATCGCTTGACTGACTCAC
>JBCCNE010000170.1:0-8664 GCA_039026015.1 Cyanobacteria bacterium P01_C01_bin.70
GAACAGGGCATTCGCACTGCCACCGTCGATCTGACCAAAATTGGCACGCAGCTCGAAGCCGAGGCCTGGTATCTGGGGTTGCTGACTACCATTGCCCGTCCTCTGGGCCTCGTGCGTCAGCTAATGCCCTGGTGGAAAGCGCACCAGCACTTGGGTGTGACCCAGCGGTTTACCGAATTTGTCGAAGAAATCTTGCTCACGGAGATTACAGAGCAGGTCGTGATCTTTGTCGACGAAATTGACACGACGCTCAACCTCGACTTTACCGATGACTTTTTTATCGCCATCCGCTCGTTTTATCTCGCCCGGGCTGAAAATCCTGACTTTACCCGGCTGTCGTTTGTGCTGTTTGGCGTGGCGACGCCGAGCGACCTGATCCGCAATCCCCAACGTACTCCCTTTAATATTGGCCAGCGGGTCGATTTGACCGACTTTATGTACGAGGAAGCCCTGCCTCTAGCCGAGGGATTTAATTCACCAGAGGCTGACGGTCAGCGCTTGCTGCAGTGGGTGATGGGTTGGACGGGGGGACACCCTTACCTGACCCAGCGATTGTGTGGTGCCCTGGCGGAAGAAAATCGCACCGACTGGACGGAGTTTGCCGTTGCGGGCGTGGTGAGCCGCATCTTTTTGGGGGCAGCGAGCAAGCAGGATACCAACCTGCAGTTTGTGCGAGATATGCTGACTCGGCGATCGCCCGATCTAGTCGATGGGCTCACCGTCTATCGGGAAGTGCTGCAAAATCGGGAGCTAGTGCTGGATGAAGAACAATCGCTGGTCAAGTCGCACCTAAAACTCTCTGGCATTGTGAAGCGGCGAGAAGAAGACGCAGTGCTGCTAGTGCGCAACCCCATCTATCGCGAAGTGTTTGACCGCACCTGGATACGCGAACACCTGCCCGTTAACTGGGTCAAGCAATTACGCAAGGCAGCGATCGCCTCTGGCATCATTTTTTCTGTTGGTATGGTTCCGCTGGCTATATATGCTGGCATTGGATGGCGTCAGGCAGCCAAACGAGGAGCCGATTTGGAGCAAGCCTACAGCAATGAACAGATGCAAAGACAGCTCGCTGAAGATAGAGGTGAGGAGCTGAGATTGGCTGCAGAATCTGCCAGCAACTTACGGATAGAAGCCGTCAAAAAAAAAGAAGAAGCAGAAAAAGCGAGTGAAGATGCCATTGACGCTAGAGAAGCCGCGGAGGTTGCCAGACGAGCGGAGGCCGAGCAACGCCAACAAGCAGAACAAGCTAGAGAAGCAGAAGCAGAACAAAGACAAGCCGCGGAGGTTGCCAGACGAGCGGAGGCCGAGCAGCGCCGAATTGCCGAAAGTAAAAGAGATGAAGCGGAGATTTCGGAAGAGGTTGCTCGGCTGCGCGAAAAGTCCACACAAGCACAGCTTCGCCTTTCTTCTCCCCGAGCAGTCGAGGGATTGATCTTAGCAATGTATTCGGTGATTGAAGGCCACCGGCTGCCGACAGAAGCCATCGAAAAATTAGACATTTTGTCGATGGTGGAGTCAGTTTTGCTACGAGCCTCCCAAGAAGTGAAAGAGCAAGTTGTTATACGAGATTATTCTGGAGCGATTATCTCTACGGCGGTGAGCCCTGATGATCAATACATCGTTAGTGGCAGTAGCGACGGCACCCTAAGCCTGTGGGATTTTAGAGGCAATGCAGTTTGGAGCAGGCCAACTGACGATGATGTTTTTTTCGGCAGTCCTGTTGTTGCGGTCACCTTCACTGAAGATAGTCAACATATCATCTCTATCAGCGAAAATGGCCAGGTCAAACGATGGCATCGAGCAACAGGTGACCTCATTGAAGAGGGAATAGAGCCCTCCCAACCGAGCATTATTGATGCTCAATTTGGTAACGATCCTCAGACTATTGCAGCGGTTTTAGCTGATAGTTCTATTGCTACTCTGAACTTAGCAGATGAGAAATGGCAAGAGCTCATTGTCGGGTCGGGGCTGAGTGTAATCGACGAAACCTTGATGAGAACGGATGAGAGTATCGAAACAGTTTTGAGGCGCCAGGATGCTTATCAATTTCAAGGAATCCGTGGGCAAAGAATCACCATCACGGTTGATAGTGATGAGTTTGACCCCATTGTCTCTTTAGAAAATACTCAAAGTGGGATTAGTTCTCAGCTGTTCTATGATTATCTGGAACAAGGTCGTGTCGTGGGAGCTGCCACACTAGAGGAAACCGGTGTTTACGAAGTTGGTGTGGCAGCTCCTGAGTTTATCGAACTCGACCGACGCTACAGCATTCTCATTGAGGGATCTAACCCTATAAATCCGCCGATGGCGCTGGAAACCGACGCTAGACTAGAAGCGAGTGACGCTTTGTTCGACAATAGACTCGCTGATGCCTACTTTATTGACGGGGTTGCTGGGCAAGAATTTTCCGTTGATATGGATAGCGAAGTGTTCGAACCTCTGCTGTATGTAGAAGATCCTGACGGACAAATTATTGCCCGCAATGACAGTAGCTCATCGATTGGCTCAAATGCTCTTCTGACATTCACGTTGCCAGTGGATGGATTATACAGGGTGATTGCAACTTCTTTGGAAGCTGTCACCAATGGAAGCTACGGCATTCAAATCAATGAACTTGAGAGGATTTCCCCACCCCTCTATCAGGAGTCATCAGCAATCTTAAACGAAGAAGATTTAACTGAAGTTTCTGCCAGGAGAGGTGACATATATTTCATTGAAGGCGAAGCTGATGACGAGCTCCTTGTAAACATGAGGAGCAATGAGTTTGATGCTTATCTGATTCTAGAGAATTCAGCAGGTAACGTCATTGCTAGGGATGATGATGGCGGCGGCGGTCTTAATTCACAGCTAAAGTTCACTCTGCCAGCATCAGGAACTTACAAAATTATCGCCACAGGATTTTCAGAACTCGATCAGGGCAGCTACGATCTGTGGGCAAATCTAAATTCAGCTCAAGTCATGGATTTGAGCCTTGATGGTCAGTTGGTCACTGTCGCATTGCCTGACGGCAGGATTCAACTTTGGGACGCACACTGTCGTTCACAAATTACTGAATGCCAGCCAAGATGGACCTCATCTCAAGGTCATCAAGGCAACGTTCTATCGTTAGCCTTTAGTCCCGATGGTAAGAGAATTGCAAGCGGCGGCGACGATCGGGCCGTTTTTGTTTGGGATATCGACGGCAATCCGATTGGTGAGCGACCCTTTAGGGAACATGATAAAGGAGTTGTATCTGTTGCCTTTAGCCAAGACAGCCAGCGGGTTGTGAGTGGTGCTAGAGATGGAACTTTACACGTTTCAAATCTGGTGGGTGAGCCAATTGGGGGCGCTTTGGATGGGCATAACGGCGATATCACAGCTCTACTGTTTAGTCATGACAACCGACGAATCGTCAGTGCTAGCCGAGATGGGAGTGTCAGACTCTGGTCAGCACAAATCGATCGGGCGTTTGCAGGCCATCCGCAAGACATAAATTCTGTTGCTTTTAGCCCCCCCGATGGCAATAGGATTGCCAGCGCCAGTGCCGACAATACCGTGCGCATTTGGGATTTGAGCAGCCATACCACTAAGACGCTAAGACATGACGGTGCCGTTTTCGATGTCGCCTTTAGTTCTGATGGTCAATGGATTGTGAGCGGCGGTGACAGTGGAGTACGCCTTTGGAACCACAATGGTGAAGCAAGAGGCACTTTTGAAGGACAGAGTGACGTCACTTCCGTAGCATTCAACCCAGATGGTAATTGGATCGTTAGCGGTAGCTTTGATGGCACCATTCAGCTTTGGGATTTAGCCGGTACCCGTTATTGGTTGCCTGATCCGCCAAGTCAGAGTGGCCAAGTTCGTAGCTTCTCAAATCACAACGGCCCAGTTTCCGATGTCGCATTCAGCCCCGATGGCAATAGGATTGCGAGTTCTGGGTTTGATGGCAAGATTCGGATTTGGAATTTGCAGGGCAATCTGGATAAAATCTTTATTGGGCATTTTGGTCCTGTAAGTGATCTAGCTTTTAACCCTAAGGAAGATTATATTGCCAGTGCTGGCTTGGGCGATCGCACCGTTCGCCTGTGGGATTTGGACGGTAATCAAATCGGACAATCCTTTGTCGGGCACGCTCAGGGAGTTACCGACGTTACCTTTAGCCCTGACGGTCAGCGAATCGCTAGCGCTAGTGAAGATGGCACGGTTCGTCTGTGGGATTTGGGAGGCAATCCCGTCGGGCCTCCTTTCGAAGAGCATACGGGAGGTGTAACTGGTGTTGCATTTAGCCCCGACGGACGGCGTCTGGTCAGCGGCGGATCAGGTGGTACTTTACGGTTCCACGGGATCTCTTGGAAAGAGTGGATGCAGAATTCCTGCAATCTTTTACAAGCCCATCTAGCATTTCTCAAACCGGAAGCATATCTGGCTCCCATCGAATCGGAAGCACATCCGGTGCTGATCGACCCAGAAACAGATCCGGCATTTTTCGACCCGGAAGAATTCCTATTTCCGATTGATCCGGAGGCAGATTCGATTTTGATCGACCCAGAAGCAGATTCAGAATTTTTCGATCGGGTAGAATCTCGAATTCCGACAGTCATTCTTGATGATGATCAAAGAGAATTTATTGAAATTTCTCAACAAGTTTCCAGGGATTGTAACCAAGAGATCTGGAATGAACTCGAATGATCACTACACGAGACCACCCACGGCAAAACGCCACCGTTAAAACTCAATGATGACAAGTTCTGACCTGGCAGCTTCTGAAGGATTTTCAGGCACTTGTTGATTTAACTCGCTAGCCGCCTGGTCAAGTCGCTCACGGCGGGTCGCTTCCACATCAGCGGGGGCCGATTCGCTGGCTACCGATGGATTCGCTGCTGAGGGGGCAGAGGACAGCAGATCAACACTGATAATTTCAGGTTTGAGGGTAATCAGGTTGAGGCTATCGGTCTTGGGAGCAGCATCAACATAGGGAGCAATGGCCACGGTAGAGACCAAAGCAGTTAACGCCATGCCGAGTCTGATCATGATTTCACCTCCGTTGGGACTTAATTAGCAATTCAGCTTGAGTCCTATCATCGGGGAGGGGCATAAAGGATTGCTGATGACAAAATAAGTCACAGCTAACATCAAAATGAGAACTCTGAGAATGGCTCATTGATTGCCAATATAAGTCCCTCGTGGGTATTGATGGGGTGCCGTTGGGGGAGGTTGTCCCCGAGCGGGATTGCCAAAATCCCAACCTCCCCCAGCATCTTGGGTTGATTTAAGGCAAGTTAGCCGGTTAGAACGGTAAATGAAGGCGGGGGCGATCGCTAAAGTCAGGCAGCTGCACCGGCTGTTTTTCCAGTTGATCCAGGATCAGTTGAAGGGCGCGATCAAGCTGGGGATCGCTGCCAGCCGCCCAGTCTTGAGGAGGAATATCGACCTCGATATCGGGGTCAGTGCCGTAGTTTTCCACCTGCCAACCGACATCTTTAAACCAGAAAGAATATTCTGGCTGGGTGACAATGCTGAAATCGACCAGCCGATGGCGCGGCGAAATCCCGATGACGCCCCCCCAGGTGCGAGTGCCAATCAGCGTGCCAATGCCCATTAGCTTAAAGCAGTGACTAAAGATATCACCGTCGGAGCCCGCATGTTCATTCGTGACGGCAACTACCGGCCCAGCGGGGGAATGGGAAGGATAGGGATCGGGCTGTTCCCAGCGGGGGATATCATAGCCAATTCGCTGTCGGGCCAGCTTTTCTAAAAGCAGTTGGGAGACGTGCCCGCCCCGGTTAAACCGCACATCTACGATGAGCCCTGGTTTTTCCACTTCAACTAAGTAATAGCGGTGAAACTCGGCATAGCCAGCTGGTCCCATATCAGGGATGTGGACGTAGCCAACGCGCCCCTGAGTTGCATCAGTCACGATCTGGTGGTTGCGCTCTACCCATTCCCGGTAGCGCAGCAGGCGTTCGTCTTTAAGCGTGTGTACGGTGAGGGTCCGATGCTGCTGACCGCGACTGTTGGCCACGGTGATTTGCACGGGGCAGTCAGCCTGGTGCACCAGCAGTTCTTGGGGGGCAAGGTGCTGATTAAGGCGCTGCCCGGCAATTGCCAGCAGATAGTCACCAACGTTCACGTTCAGGCCAATTTGCTGCAGGGGGGCGGCTTGGTCAGTCCAGGTATCCCCTTGGGCAATGTGAGTGATGCGGTAAGCAGCCATCGCTGCATCATAAGTAAAGTCAGCGCCCAAAAAGCCCAAACGATAATTCGGCTGTTTCCGATAATCCCCGCCCATCTCGTAGGCGTGGGAGGTGCCCAGTTCTCCCTGCATTTCCCAGACTAAATCGGAAAATTCTGAGCGGGTCGCTACCCGCTCTAGCAGGGGACGATAGCGATCGTAGACCTTAGCCCAGTCGACCCCGGATAAGTCTGGCGTCCAAAAGTGCTCTTGCTGCAGTCGCCAAATCTCGCGGAACATCTGCTGCCATTCTTGATGGGGCACTACGGCCAGGCGTACCCGCTTGAGATCCAGCCAGCCGGTCTGGCGACTGGCTTCGTCTGCGCCCTTTTTCCCATTCCCGCTGCCATTTTTAGCCGCCGCTTTGACCTCACAGACTCGCAGGCGATCGCCAGAGCGATAAATCAAGGTTTTGTGGTCACGACCCACTTTGAAGTTCGTGATCTTTTTAGCGATCAGGTCACAATTTTGAGTAGCAAAGTCGTAGCATTCAATCTTGGCGTCTGTCGCCGGGCTGTCACTGCTCCAGCTGTTGTTCAGACTGCCTTTAATGGGAGAAGAGCTGAAGACGACCCGATGCTTCAGTCCCTTGATCTGGTGATAGCGACCTTCCGGAACGGGGAAGCCGACGACTCTTTGCTCAATCCCTTCAAAGTCAATGGTCAGGGGGGTAACCGTTGCAGGGGCGGCTTCGGAATTAGCCGCCGGCTCAGCGGTTTTCGCTGGGCCATCGCCGTTGAGCGGTTTTGGCACGGGGACGAAAGGAGAAGGGGTTGCAGCTTGCAAAGAGATCAGGAAAGGGCGCGTGGCTCGCGGAAAATTCAAATCAAAATACACGGTGTCGTAGACCGGATTAAACTCCCGCACCGATAGAAAATAAATAAATTTGCTGTCAGGGTCAAAAGCTGGGTTGAAGTCCCAAAAGCGAGGCGGGGTGAGACGATAAAGTTGTCCGTCGCTAAGCTGGCAGAGCTTAATCGAGGCAGTGGTTCGGGTATCGCTGCAGCCATAGACAATCCACTGGCCGTCGGGCGACCAGTCAAAGCCCTGGATGCGGTGATAGGGGCTGTGGTCAAGCAGCCGCATCCCCGGACTATTGAGATCAACCCAAATCAGCTCATGGCGATGATTGGTCAGTACCACTTCGTCAGCAACGGGAGAGACTTTAAGGCTTACGACGCGGCCAATATCCAGATCGCTGAGAACAACGGGCGGCGTCTCTGCATCGGGGCGAAGAATTTCCAGCGTCTCGCGACCGCTACGATCGCAAACGGTGACCAGACGAGTCGCATCGGGCAGCCAGCGAGTCAGCCGATAGCGGCCAGTTTCGCTCTGGCCAGCGGGAATAACCGCGCCTTCCCAGTTGCCAAAGTAGACGCTCTGGCCGCGACTAGTCACCAGAGTCGAGTGACCTTGGGGATGCAGATCGTAGTCTTCCAGATATTTGCCCGTCGCGATAAATTTTCGCTGGCGCTGCACTTGAGGACTGCGGAACTGAATCGGGATTTCTCGTGACTGGCCGGAGGTGATTTCCAGGGAGAATAGGCTTGCCCCCGCCTGATAGACAATGCGTTGACCATCGGTGGCGGCATGCCGCACATAAAATTCGCGATGGTCTGTGACCGGCTGCAGGTCTTCTCCAGTCAGGGTGCAGCAATACAAATTGCCCACGCCGTCATGATCAGAGATAAAGTAAATGCGATCGCCAATCCACAGCGGAGATGCCATGTTGCCCGCCAGATTCAGCAGCTTGGTACATTGGCCGGTGCCCTGAGCATCTACCCATAGAACCCCCACCCGGCCGCCGCGATAGCGCTTCCAGTAGGCTGGTTCAGCGATGTTGCGCCCGAGAACGCACTGGCGATGGTTGGGGCCAAAGGCGATCGCATTAGCCATACCGTAGGGCAGTTGCTCTGGCAAACCACCCTCTGGACTCAGGCGATAAAGCTGCATTAGGCGGGGAAAGGGCTGCCTAGCGTTACTAGCAAACAGAATGGCGCTACTATCAGGGCTCCAGCCGGCGATTGTGGTGTTGCCGCCCAAAAAGGTGAGTCGTTTGGCCACTCCACCTGCAGCTGGCATCACATATACTTCGGCATCGCCGTCTTCGCGCCCAATAAAGGCCAGTTGACTACCATCAGGCGAAAGGGCCGGATGGCTGACTGCTCCCAGATTGGCCGTCAGCCGCATCGCTGGCCCTCCATCAACCGCAACTCCCCACAGATCATCTTCGCAAACGAACACAACTTGGTTGTCTCGAATCGTGGGAAACCGGTAATAGCCGAGCTGAGAGAACGTCATGGGGGAAAACCTCGATTTAGAGTTGCCGCCTTTGCATCATAGGTCTTAAGAATGCCAAAGGCCGATCGCTTTCGGCAGAAAACAATGGCAGCCTTACAGACTCGTTGCCAACTTTTGGGTTCGATGAGCAGGCTTATAAAAAGTAGCGTGCC
>JBCCNE010000171.1:0-8653 GCA_039026015.1 Cyanobacteria bacterium P01_C01_bin.70
GTGCAGCGCTGATTGCTGAAAAGGGCTATACCGATGAGGAACTCCCTTCCCGGCAGGCGATTGGGCGCTTGCTGAATCGCCTGGGCTATCGTCTTCGTAAACGCTCAAAACCAAGCCACTGAAGAAAATTCCCGAAACCGATGCCATCTTTGAGCAGGTTGCTGAGGCGAATACGGCCGCAGACGCCGATGTGCATGCCTTGCGCCTGTCGATTGACTCGAAGGCGCGAGTGAAACTGGGCAACCTCTCCCGTGGGGGCAAAGACCGACGTCAGCAGACCCCGCAAGCCGATGACCACGATACGCAATGGCAGGGAACGGCATTGCCCTTCGGCATTCTCAATCTTCAAGCGGATGAGTTGTCCCTCTATGTCAGTGAGTCTGCCGAAACCAGCGATTTTATTGTCGATTGTCTAGAGCACTGGTGGGCCACTCATCAGGCGCGTTATGCCACGATCAAGACCTTAGCGATTGACCTTGATGGGGGTAGCGCCACTCGCTCGAATCGCACTCAATTCATCAAACGGATGGTGGCGTTTTCTCGCCACAGTGGCTTATCGTTCCAACTGATTTACTATCCGCCTTATCACAGCAAATACAACCCAATTGTAGGCTTTGCCTTCCCGAAGGGTACGCTGCTGGGCCGCCTTAGAGCAGTTTTGGAATGGCGCGCTTCTCGATTCCGTCGAAACCGTACTGCAATGGGCCAGCAACCTCCGTTGGAAGGGGACTCCCCTCCTCGTCGAGCATATCCAGCAGATTTACGAGAAGGGTGTTGCGGTGGATGCAGAAACCCTCGCGACTTATCGTGTGGATTGGCATCCTTCAGATGACTTGCCCAAATGGGCCATTACCATTGGCACATGAAGATGGGGGCTTTATTTAGGTGCAAAGCCCTAAACTCATTCATAGTTGCTGGACTACGTTGCTGGACTGCTATGAGACAGACGATCAAACCTTGCTGCTGATATATTTGTAGCCCAAGAGAAAGATGGAAACGTATTTGCTCGATGAACTAGTGGTTTGTCAGTTTTGATTTTGTGCGTTGGCTATCTCTAAAAGCATTACCAAGAAAGCAATACAGAGGAATGCTATCCACAATTTCAATCTTGACGCTGCACTAGGTTCGTAATTAATAACAGCAGTTGGCCGGCAGGCAGCGGATAAAGCATTTTTCCTTGGCGAAAGCTTGAGGAAACTTAAAAATGTTAAGAAATATTATGAAGAATCTCTAGATGTCTGTTATGGTTAACGTGGATAAAGCATTCGTAAAGGGAATTTAATATGCGCTATACAGTTGAAGATGGTGGTCGGTTGAATAACTTTGCAGTTGAGCCGAAAATGTATCAGGCCGAGCCTCCAACCGCTAATCAAAAGCGCAATTACATCATTCTAGGTGTGCTTGCTACTGGGTTGCTTGCAGGCGTTTGCTCCATCGCTTTCGTCGTTTCCTAAGCAGTGCATTAACAATTGAATACTCGTTGGCCGTTTCGCTGATGGCGGAACGGCTTTGTTATGTGATGCGGAAATTGCATTCTTGTTTGGATTCGCTATTTCAAGCCCTCATTAAAGCCAGAATTCAGGTTGCCAATCAGCCGCTTACATCGAAACCGTGAGCTGCGAGCCGTCAGGAGTTTTCATTACGTCAATGCGGGTTTCAAAGGCTTCACGAAAGTGGGGAATGTGGGTGACGGCGAGGATGCAAGCAAAGTCAGCGGCGATTGCATTAATTGCGCCCACCAGGCGATCGCACCCTTCTCGGTCTTGGGTGCCAAATCCTTCGTCAATGATCAGCGTGCGTAAAGGAGTGCCTGAGCGCTGAGCCAGTAGTCGGGCTAACGCTAAACGAATAGCAAAGTTTATTCGAAAAGCCTCGCCGCCGGAATAAGTTTCATAGGGCCGAGTCCCCTGGGCATCGGCAATCACAATATCTAGGGTGTCGATGAGCTTGCTCTGGCGGCTGCGTCCTACTCGCTGGGTAACAAACTGGACGTGCAGTTGATGGGCGCTGAGTCGGCCCAAAATATGGTTGGTTTCGGCTTCAAGCTGAGGCAGCAAATGTTCAATCAATAAAGCTTGCAGGCCATTACGACCAAATGCGGTAGCAAGTTCCTGATGAATGCGATGGCAGCGCTGGGCTTGATATAAATCCTGCTGCTGCAGCATCAACTGCGCCTCTAGCCATTCAAAATGAGCCAGTTGCTGCTGCAGAGCGCCTAACCGAGAGAGACTCTGCTCGCGCTGGCGCTGGCGATCACGCTGCCGCTGCTGCACCTGCTGAATCGCGTCCTGCACATCAGGGTACTGCTGAAGCTGGATGACCAAGTCTTCATGCTGAGCGGCGAGAGTGCGTTGCTGCTGTTCTAGGCTTTGACGCTTTTGGATCAGGTTGGCAAGATTTTGGTCTAGCTGAGGAATTTCCTGCTGGGCCTGCTGGAGCTTTTGGTGCTGCAGAGTCCAATTTTGTGCAGTTTTGAGTTGGGCCCGCAGAATTTGGTGGGTTTCCAGGTTGTAGCCGAGTTTGGCCAATTGGCTATCTAGGGCCACGATCGCCGCCACCGCTTCAGAGGCTTTCAGCGCAGCAATGGTTGCATCGAATGTAGCGATCGCCTGCTCTAGCTGTGGGCGTCGCTGCAGTAGTTGGGTTTGCTGGCGCTCGGCTTGACGAATTTCGGCCCGGCGAATTTCAGCCCAGCGGAGGCGATCAACCTGTCCCCTTGCCAGGGCATGATCCCGCTCGTCGTAAGAGAGTTGGGCTAGTTGAGCGTTAATCTGCTGAAGTTCGGTTTGTAAGTCGGGAGCGTAATCACACTCTTGCAGACACCGTTCGAGGTGTGATCGCTCCGTCGTAAGCGAGGCCAACTGCTGGGCGATCGATTCGCTGGAATTGAGCTTCGCCATCAGGCTGCCCCGCTGCTCTAGCATCTGGCCATAGTGGGCAAGTTCTTCCTCTAAGTCGCGATATTCCTGGCGCAAGACCTGAATTTCTCGCTCTGACACCGCCAACTGTTCACGAATCACCCAGATTTGCCGCTGCAGTTCCTCCCGTTCGGCATCGTGCTGGTGCAGCACGTCTTGCCGGTGTTGCTGATCCAGAGGACGATTGCACACAGGGCAGGTGGCATCTGGCTGTTTGAGCAACTGTAATTTTTGTTCAAGCTGGCCGAGTTGAGTTTCATAGCCGCGCTGTTCAGCCTGTAGGCGCTCCATAAAATGCCGCCGCTCAATTCCTTTTTCTCGCACTTTTTCCTGATAGGCACGTTTGGTGGTCAGCTCTTCCAGGGTATGGCCGACGTCTAAAACCGCCTGTTGGAGTTGCGGCTGCTGCGCCTGCTGCTGCTGCAATGCCTGTTCGGATTGGGTAAGAGCGGTTAACCGGGCAGTGAGTTGGGCTTGGGTGTGGTCGAGTTGGCGCTGCAGGATTTGCCGACGTTGCCGTAGCGGACTTACCTCCAGTTGTAGTTGGTCGAGCTGTTGCAGGCGATTGCGAGCTTGGACAAGCGCCACTAAAGCTTCGCTAACGGCTGCTCGCTTCTGCAACAGGGGCTGCAAATCAGCGAGCTGCTGATTTACGGCGTCAAAGTCGTGCTGGTGCTGCTGTCTTTGAGCTTGCAAGGCTTGGGCTTGGGCTTGGTGAGCCTGATATCGGCGATCACGCTCGGCCTGCAAGGTTTGCCGCTGCTGTAGCTTAGCGGACAGGGCCTCGTCCTCGGCTTCTAGCTGTCGGAGTTGCGCCAGTCCAGCAGCAATTTGGTCGGCTTGGCCCAATACAGCCTCTAATTTCTGGTGTTGGTGGCTGAGCTGTTCAACCTCACCGTCGAGTCGCTGGGTATCGGCAGTTAAATGGCCGAGCTGTTGCTGTAGCAGCACTCGGGCCTGCAGTAGACTTTGCCGCTGCTGCTGCTGTTGCTGCCACTGAGTCAGGGTTTGCTGATCTTGGTCGTGGTTGGTCTGCAGGGCAGTGAGCTGCGCTTGCAATTCTTGAGTGGCCTGAGCGATTGCGCTGCGCTGTTGCCCCTTTGTCTCCAAATTGGCGACGGAGGTTTCTAACAGAGCAGCGGATGCTTTGGCTTCGCGAGCGCGGTCTTTGGCTTTGTCAGCCAGCTCATCATACTGGCCTAATTTGAGCAAATCAGCGAGGATTTGCTTGCGTTCGCTCGGTCGCTTGAGCATAAACTCATCGGCGCGACCCTGTCGCAGGTAAGCAGAATTCACAAAGGTCTCGTAGTCGAGGCGTAGGGTTTGGCAAATGAGCTGCTGGGTGGCCCGCATGCCTCGCTGCGTCAGCGGGCGAAATCCCTGCTCGGTTTTAATTTGAAATTCCAACGCACCGCCCTGGTGATGGCGCCGCGATCGCACCACGCGATAAAGCTGCTCCTGATGTTCAAAGGTAAAGTCAACCTGGGCTTCTGGGCTGCCAAGATGAACCACATCGTCTTCGGCAACAGTACGACAGTGCCCCCAAATTGCCCAAGCGATCGCTTCCAACAGGGATGATTTGCCTGAGCCATTAGGGCCAGAGACACAAGCAACTTGCAGCCCCTCAAAGTTGAGGGTGGCGGTTCGATAACTTAGAAAGTTTCGAAGCGTTAGCTGCTTAGGAATCATGCCCGCAATCAGTGAACCATTCTTTCTAGAATAGCAGTACGCTCGACCTAAAGTACAGACGATCTCTAGGATATTTGATCTTCTGAAACATTTGGGGATTTTTGACAGTCTTAGAAACGATTGTTGAGAGAAATCGGCAAAAGTGAAATCACAATTTATCGCCAATTTCTAATCGCTAATTTTCAACATTTACTTCGATAACATCTGATTTTGCAGTTGTTTCATCGGAGTTTTGCTTTAATGAGACGCGATTCTGGCAAGATTACGCTACTGTTCACGGTAGAAGGCGTTATCTCAAGGTGAGGTGTTAGCCATGACCTATATTCTGGCAGGGGACATTGGCGGGACCAAGACTATTTTGCGGCTAGTCGCAGCTGACCAAGGCACCCTGAAAACCTGCTACGAAGAGGAATTTCCCTCGCAGGAGTTTCCTGACTTGGTACCAATGGTGCAGCGCTTTTTGCAGACCGCGCAGGCACAAAGTAGCCCCTTTGATCAACCAACGCGGGCCT
The DNA here is from genome assembly GCA_039026015.1 of Cyanobacteria bacterium P01_C01_bin.70. Lineage (GTDB taxonomy): Bacteria > Cyanobacteriota > Cyanobacteriia > Phormidesmidales > Phormidesmidaceae > Halomicronema. The sequence continues at coordinate 5,120 of JBCCNE010000171.1, forward strand.
GTTTTGCAATTGCCGGGCCAGTGGTCAAAAATACTTCGAAGCTTACTAACCTGACGTGGAACTTGGATGGCGATCGCTTAGCTAAAGCCCTTGAACTGGAAGCGGCTGAGCTGATTAACGATTTTGAGGCGATCGGCTATGGCGTCCTAGGGTTGGAAAATAAAGATATCCACGTCCTGCAGCCGGGAATTCCCAACTCTAGCGCTCCAGTCGCGGTTATTGGTGCGGGAACAGGTCTGGGTCAGGGATTTTTGCTGTCCAACGACAGCCAGGCCCAGGTATTTCCTTCTGAAGGGGGGCATGCGGACTTTGCGCCGCGCTCTGAGCTGGAATTTCAACTGCTGAAGTATCTGCTCGATAAGCATCAAATTGCTCGGGTGTCCGTTGAACGCGTGGTTTCGGGCCAGGGCATCGTGGCAATTTATCAGTTTTTGCGCGACCGCGATATTTGTCGCGAATCTCCCGAACTCGCCAAAATTGTTTCGACTTGGGAGAAGGAAGCTGGTCAAACCAAATCGGTCGACCCAGCGGCCGCGATTTCGCAAGCGGCTCAAAAAGGTGAAGACAGCCTGGCGGTGCAGACGATGGATCTGTTTATTAGTGCCTATGGAGCTGAAGCCGGCAACTTAGCGCTGAAGCTGCTGCCCTACGGCGGACTTTATGTTGCCGGGGGCATCGCCGCCAAAAATCTTTCTCTAATTGCCGACGCCGATATTTTTCTTGATGCATTCACCCACAAAGGCCGCATGAGCAGACTATTGGAAGACATTCCCGTGCGGATTGTGTTGAATCCGCAAGTAGGACTAATTGGGGCCGCCCGCCGCGCCGCCGCGCTATGATTCGGATGACTCATTGGTCGATTTCGGCGAGCAGACGACTCAAGGACAATTCAGAGTTTAACGAGCAAGCGCAAAATCATCCTTTCTTTTGCTGGTTATATGGAGAGCAGAAATGAGTCGAATACGTGGAAAGCCATTCATTCTAGAGTGTTTCTTTCAATGCTCTGTCTTCTAGGTATTCTGCGATCGCACTGGCCACATCACCTTCTGGTTTATACACCTGCGAATCTCAATTCTCATGGTGAAGTTGGTCAAGAAAGGCTTGTAGAGAGACCTAATTATTTCGATTTGCCAAAGCCATAATTTCGAAGTTCCATGACAGACACAGCGTCAAATTTCGGTTTCACGCTCACACAAATCTCCATTCTCCGTGCGGTTTAATTTGGCTATTAATTACGTCTACTCGATAAGATAATGAAGGTTTTCGTTTGTTCATCTAAGGCCACCAAATCAATAGAGTGATATTTGCCAGTCAAATCGTTACAAAGTCGCAGTATCATATCAGTCCAAGTCAAATGGAGTTACCAAAGTCCACTAGTGTAAGTTCAAAGCTATCTGTTCCTGGTGATTTGGACTGTTGAAAGATTTTTGCTGCTGGTATGGCTGGTCATAGTAAATGGGCAAATATTAAACGTCAAAAGGCCCGCGTTGATGCCGTCAAGGGCAAAACGTTTGCAAAATTATCGCGGGAAATTATTGTGGCAACTCGCACCGGGGGCGCAGATCCGGCAGGTAATTTTCAACTGCGCACGGCGATTGACAAGGCGAAGGCGGCAGGGTTTCCTAATGACAACATCGACCGGGCAATCGCTAAAGGTTCTGGCCAATTAGGCAACGACGATACCTTAGAAGCGATTCGCTACGAGGGGTATGGGCCGGGTGGGGTGGCGGTGCTAATTGAAGCGCTGACTGACAACCGCAACCGCACGGCTGCTGACCTACGGGCAGCTTTTAGCAAAAACGGCGGCAATCTGGGTGAAACAGGCTGCGTTGGCTGGATGTTTGAGCAAAAGGGAGTAGTTGCTGTCGTCGGCCCAGTCGAGGAAGAAGCTTTGCTAGAGGTGGCGATCGACGGCGGGGCGGAAAGCTATGAACTGACCCAGATTGACGAGGACCTAGACGGAGCAGAGGTTTATTGTGACCCAGCTGATTTGGAGGCGCTGGATCGAGCGCTTAAAGCGGGGGGCTATACCGTTCATCAAGTGGAGAACCGCTGGATTCCCAGCAACACAGTGGCAGTGACGGAGTCCGACCATGCGCGATCGCTGCTCAAAATGATGGATGCCTTGGACGAACTAGATGACGTGCAAAGTGTGACCGCCAACTTTGACATGACCGAAGACCTGATGGCGACCAGCGTATCGTAGGGATTGCAGAGGTTAGAATTTAGGGTGCCATGAGATCCCTTATAAGGTTAGACTCTTGAGCTGACGGTCAGCGCTTTGAGCGCTGGATTCGCTAGCTTTGCTTTGGAACACCGCCTTTAAATTCAGGAATAACAAGGTGCGGCGGATCTCTTGTTCAGTGATCACTGCCATATGGCTGATCCACTGAAGCTTGGGCTCTAGACGCTTTTCAGGGGGTACGGGCTTGAATCTACTGAAAGGGAGTTCCAATATATCCGGAGGAGTGTCTAAAGCAATGCCCCAAAGGGCTTGTTGAGATTCCTGTATCACTAACAAGAAAGGTGTTTTCTCTGGCTGGTGTGCTTCAGACTGTAGTCCCAACTTGGGCTGTAGATCAAGTAGTCGAATGGTATGCGGCCCTAACTGTACAATCCCCAAACCGACAGTTCCGCCCTGATTGGGGGGAGGGCAATTGACGATTCTCAGCACCGCTGCCGCTGGTAGAGCGATCCAATGGCGAGCCAATTCAAAGGCAATAAATTTTCCGTGTTTAGATTGCTGTTCAACCACGGTTGTCTCCTCTTGTGCTGAGTAGCTGAGACTGAGAATGCGATTCTAAAACCTCAGCTAAGGTTTCTAAAAGTTGAGGGGCGAGATAAGGTTTTGTGAGGTAAGTAGTGGCTCCTAGCTCCTGTGCTAACAGCTGATGCTTGGCTCCGGTGCGGGACGTCAGCATAATCGTCGGAATCTTTTTCAGAGTTTCATCCTGCTGGCGAGCTTTGAGAAACTCAAAGCCATTCATCCCAGGCATCTCGATGTCACATAAAATAGCGCCCACGAGAATAGCACCCACATTGACGCGCTTTAGGTGTTGCAGTGCATCAGCTCCGTCTTTTGCTTGCAATACAGCATAGCCTGCTTGCTGCAATGTCTTGGCAAGCGTACGACGCACTGTAATTGAATCGTCCACAATCAGAATTGACTGCTTAGATGTCTTCACTGATGAAGACGGCAATGTGTTTACATCCTGGGGATGTTGGAGAACCGACTCTTCTTCCGCAACTTCGGTTGAACTCTGTGCCGATTGCTCAAGCAGTTCTTGAGTCAGGGTAATGCTGTCAATCACCAGGGTCAGGTTACCGTTAGCAAGCACAGTGCAGCCATAGAGATAGTTTGGTATTGCCATCACTGGCCCCAAAGGCCGGATAAACAGTTCTTGCTCTTCTAGAAGCTGATCGACCTCTAGGCCGATAAAGTGGCCCTGGTAGCGCAGCAAAATAATCGGATTCGAGGCAGAAATTGCTGCTGTTGGAGAGGGCTCTTGCCAAGCGAGATCAGGAATAGAAGCA
>JBCCNE010000172.1:0-8641 GCA_039026015.1 Cyanobacteria bacterium P01_C01_bin.70
CATTAGCGTCAGCTTCGACTGATAGTCGCCCGACACAGGAATGCAGGTGGGGTGAATCTGGGTATAGCAGGGGTTGGCAAAATACGCCCCGCGCCGGTGGCAGCGCCAAGCCGCTGTGACGTTGGAATTTTTGGCATTGGTTGAGAGGTAATACACATTGCTATACCCCCCGGTACAGAGCAGCACCGCATCGCCGCTATAGCGCTCCAGCTCACCCGTGATTAGGTTGCGAGTTATGATGCCCCGTGCCTGGCCGTTCACTACCACTAAATCCAGCATTTCGCGGCGAGAAAAAGTTTCGATTTGGCCGGCCTGCACCTGCCGCATCATGGCGCTGTAGGCACCGAGTAAAAGCTGCTGCCCCGTTTGCCCCCGCGCATAAAACGTGCGCGACACCAGCGCCCCACCGAACGACCGGTTGGCCAACAAGCCGCTGTACTCGCGGGCAAAGGGCACCCCCTGAGCCACACACTGATCGATAATGTGGCTGCTGATTGCTGCCAGTCGGTAAACGTTGGCCTCGCGGGAACGGTAGTCGCCGCCTTTAATGGTGTCGTAAAACAGTCGCCAAATGCTGTCGCCGTCGTTGGGATAGTTTTTGGTGGCGTTGATGCCCCCTTGGGCCGCAATGCTGTGGGCCCGTCGCGGTGAATCCTGAATGCAGAAGCTTTTGACGTGATAGCCTAGCTCTGCCAGGGTCGCAGCGGCAGACGCTCCGGCGAGTCCCGTCCCGACCACCAGCACAGTATGCTTGCGCTTATTGTTGGGACTCACCAGCGGACTGCGTTCCTTAAACTCTGTCCATTTATCACGCAGGGCACCACTGGGAATACGGGGATCAAGCATGGATCAAGAAATATAGCTGACGCGAGTGGAGGCGCTCATCGCCAAATAGCGATCGCCTTATCAATTCTAAGAGATTGCTTTAATGGAGCAGTTTGGTTGATGACAAAAACCGCGATCGCCGTTCAGCAATGACGGTAAAGCCTGATTATATTAAGAAAGGAATGATCCTCAGGTTTCGACCTGAATATAGGTGCCAGTGCTGCCGCTTTCGCAAGACCTCATCCGTGATGTCAATTGAAACGCTCTATTATCGTCTGGGCTTGACACCCAATCAGCTTGCCAAATTTTGCCAGCAGGCCCAAATTACCGAATTTGCGCTTTTCGGCTCTATCCTCCGGCCTGACTTTGGCGACAACAGCGACGTTGATATCCTTGTCACTTTTGCCCCAGATTGTAATTTCAGTCTGCTCGATTTTGTCGGCTTGGAGCATGACCTGGAGGATCGGCTGCATCGAAAAGTGGATCTGGTTAGCAAACGAGCTGTACAACAAGACCGCAACTGGCTCCGCCGCCAAGAAATTTTGAACACCTCTCAAGTAATTTATGAATCGCGACCCGTTTTACCTGCTTGATATCTACCAATACGGGCAGGATGCGGTCGAGTTTGTTCAGGGCCTAGACGCAGTCAGTTTTACAACTGACGTGGTCACCCAGAGAGCCGTGATCTACTCCATCACTATTATGGGGGAGGCCACTAAAAAGCTTTCTGCTGAACTGCGCGCCCGAAATCCCCAAATTCCTTGGCGGCAGATTGCCGGAATGCGCGACAAATGCGTTCACGACTATCGGCAAATCGATACTGTGTTCGTGTGGCAAGTTACCCAGACCAGCATTACTGCATTACTGCAAGCCATTGAACCCCTCTTGCCCACTAAAGATTAGCCTTGTGGAATTATTAGCCGACGATCGCACCATCATGCTTAACCGACAAATGCCGCTTAGGAATAGAGAAGTGCTGAAGCTTTTCCTGCTTTCGGTGTCAAACTGCGATCGCGCGCCATCGAGTAACGAAAGAGTAGTCAAGCTTGCCATTCCTTTAGCATCAAGTTGCAATCGCATGGCATCGAGTCAGGGAGAAGTCGTGGAGCTGGCCACTTCTCTGGTGACAAATGGTGATCGGGGTGACATCGAGTTATGGAGGAGCGGCCTCAAGCTAGTGTTACTTTTATCAAAAAGCGTAGTAAAAGATGAAGCGAGACGCGACTCGTTTTGCTTGAATGCCCAAGTAGATTGAAGGCAACATCGCAAGGTGACTCACCCTGGAAAGTCTCTTGCAATCCGGCTAGATCGGAATAATATGCAAAAACTTTCTTGCGATCAGTTGGCTTCGGATAGATCTGCAGAAACTTTCTATTGCTCTGCTTTGACAGGAATAATTGCGGAAAGTTTCCGTCTAATAATATTGTTGGCTGGCACAAGTTACTTCTGTATTGTGCAAAGAGTTTTTGGGATTTCTGCATGATGATTGTCTTAGTGAGACATGGAAAACCTACAGTTACTGCGCAAGAATGGATTAATGGCCATGAAGTTCCAAGATTTGTAAGTCGGTATCAGGCAGCTAGAATTTCCAGAAACTCTTTACCCTCAAGAGAACTTAGATTATTGGTTCAATCAGCAAAAGCAGTCTTCACTAGCGATTTGCCTCGATCTATCCACTCTGCTCAAATTCTTGAGCCCTCTATTCCCGTAGTAAGTAACTCTATATTTCGTGAAATAGAGTTTATGTTCCATTTTCCAACCAACCTTTATCTACCAGCTATAATTTGGATTATTCTCGCTAGATTATTGTGGGGATTGGGGTATTCTCCTGACTCTTATTCACAGCTTGATGCCAAAAATCAGGCTAAACAAGCAACTGATTTCCTAGAGCAGCGATTTAGCGAAATTGGTTCTACTGTTTTAGTTGGTCATGGTCTCACCAATCTTTTTATTGCCCGTGAGTTGAGGAAACGGGGATGGCATGGTCCTCGAACTCCTAACATGGCACACTGGAGCTATGCTGTTTACAGCCTTTAGAGTATTGCCTCAAGACTGTAACGAATCGGGATACATAGGGTCATCATCTAGGCGAGATAGTCTTCTTCTAAAAAGCCAGCTAACACTACATGGCAGCGGATGAGCGAGAAGTATCTATTGGAAACTGAGATTGATTGCCACCGCTGCATTTCATCGTTATGCTGCCAAACCTTTAGTTGGGATGCAACTGGCAAGTTTGCTATTCGTATTGAGAACTCCTCAGTTGTAGTAAAGCTGTCAATGAGACAATGCTTCAAGGTTGTTTATGAAGTATTGGTCAGGCAATCAAATGAGTACAGATTCAAGTCAGAGATTAGAATACCTCTACAAGGAATATGTAAGGCTCAGTGATAAATCTGAAGACTTTATTAAAAGCACGTATGACGATTTCAAGATGTTTGGCGCAGTGAGCGCAATTATAGTTATTTGGAAACCTATTTCTGAATTGATTGCACCTATGAACTCCAAGGTTGATTCCAGCTTGATTTTATTCTTGGGCTTTTTAAGTTTGCTTACAGTTCTAGGAATCACTGCATTACTAAATTGAGTCAAGCAATCTTATGGGTGGTATTTCGTTCACAACCTGCAAGCTTATGAAACAGAAATAAGAAAAGAGCTAGGTGAGGGGGAAGGTTCACAAGTTTTCAACTTCAATATAGCAAAGGAAGAAAAGCGTTTTGTTACGGCAGTATATCGTTTATCATTTAGAGCCTTCGTAATGTCTTTTGCTTTTGCTGTTATCGCCATACCATCTATCATTCTGTACTATTCAAATATTCTATATGCAGTTATCTACTTACTAATATCATTACTTGGTTTCTTGATTATCTATCTACAAATTTTTAGAAGAATGACCAAGCAATATTCCAATAGCAGATATTTGTGAATCAATAAATCCTTTGGCCAACCGTATGCAAAGCTCAACAGTATTACATTTGAATGCTTTACAACATAGCAAGTCGATGGAGCCGAACTCTGAAAATTTTGCAGTAGCCTGGATTGCCTGTATCGGCTCATCTCAACCGTTAGCGAGCAAATCTATAGGCATATAAACGATGTTCTTAGTATAGCAATATCCATCTATCATAATTGAGTTGACAACGCATAATTTAGTAGCTGAGAGATAGGAGGTAACTATTGTGGGTGAGATCATAAATTTCTTAACCGCAATACGCAATAAAATCGGTTATGAGGCATTTATCTTTATTGGTTTTTCTTTCATAACCCTTACATTTGGCGAACAACTAAGCGCAAGCAGTAAGGTTGCTCCTGAATTAGAGGTGACCATTAGGGTATTAGCAGGTATCCTTTTTGCTGTTGGTCTCCTTATTGCTTTTCTTAGGATTTTCTATTCATTCTTCACGCTGCGCCCAGCAAGAGGCATGATTGATGGTTTGGCAGCTGGATTGATTGCTGGACTAATCGGCGGTTACTTTGGTTATGGATTTCATAGCGGTTCACAATATCCTTTGCATCCTTTCCTTAGAACGCTTCTGTGCATCCCTTATGCCACCTCTATTGGAGGCATATTAGGGCTTTGCATCGATCTTTATCATCCTGATAGAAAAATATCTTGGCGCAAATATCTTGGTGCCCTCGTTCTATCTTTTGCAATTTTATTTGCGGTAGTAGGATTTGGTCTTTTTCTTTTTGTACCAGCCTTTTCTGGTGCTGGCATTACACTTTCCAATATTCAATTAATTTTTGAAGTAGGCTTATTGGCAATAACCGCAATAGTTGCCTTCGGCTTCAGTTGGCCTATCAAAAAGTATCTTACTCGCTTTCTGTTTATATTTATCAGTATTACTATTGCTCGGATTATCACGTTTCTAGTTGTCATAGAAAATTCAGCGCAATCAGTCGTTAGTTTAGGTCAATTACAATATCTTGACACTTTAGAAGGAGGAATTAATCTAGCCGTTAGTGCAGTTATCTTGATGCTTTGGTTTATTGCAACATATGGCTGTTTTTACCTCGACCACCCAATCGCGACGCGACTTGAGCGTTTTTTAACAACATCACGATAAAGCCTGCTAATGGGGTCGTTAGAAGGGGGAAATTTAGAGCGTGGCTCTCTGTAGGTTGGGCTGCCGCTAGAAAACCCCACTCAACGTGTGAGATGCGCTCATTTGAGTTGTTAATCGCTAATCCTTGAGCACATAGCCGACGCCGCGCACGGTCTGGATCAGGCGTTTTTCGCCTTCGGCTTCGAGCTTGAGGCGCAGATAGCGGATGTAGACTTCGATGATGTTGGAGTCACCCATAAAGTCGTAGCCCCAAACTTCTTCGAGGATGCGATCGCGGGTGAGCACCTGACGCGGATGGGTCATTAGATAATCCAGCAGGTCAAATTCTTTGGCCGTCAGTTCAATTTCGCGATCGCTGCGTTTGACCTCGCGAGTCTTGCGATTGAGCAGGAGATCTTGAAATTGGAGGGCATCCACTTCTTGCGGCTGGTTGCGGCGCAAATGGGCGCGAACGCGGGCCAGCAGTTCTTCAATGCTAAAGGGCTTCACCACATAGTCATCGGCCCCAGCATCGAGTCCGGCCACGCGATCGGCCACGTCATCTTTGGCGGTCATAAAGATAATCGGTTCTTTGAAACCCGTTGCCCGCAGCCGCCGACAGACTTCAACCCCACTGAGGCCGGGCATCATCCAGTCAAGCAGCACCAGGTCGGGCTCGGCGTCCCGGGCCGCCATCAACCCCGACAGGCCATCGTTGGCGACCGTGACGTCGTAGGACTCATAGCCCAACTCCATCTCGACAAACTTGGCGAGTTTCTCCTCATCCTCAATGAGCAGAATTTTCGGATTCATAGGGTTAAACTCCTTGACAGAGAGGTAATTTAACAGTGAAGGTGCTGCCTGCACTAGGGGCTGACTGCACGCTAATCGTACCTCGCATTTTGGTCAGCAGGGTTTGGACAATCGCCAATCCCAATCCCGTTCCTCCAGTGGCTCGCGAGCGGTCCATATCGACGCGATAAAAGGGCTGGAAAATTTCCGTCTGATCGGCCAAAGGAATGCCGCGCCCCTGATCGCAGACCTGAATGACGGCCTGCTGCCCTTGCTGGAACAGCCGCACGGTCACGGCGGCTTCGGAGGACGAATAGTTAATGGCATTATCCATCAGGTTCACCAGCACCTGGCGCAGAGCACTGGCATCGGCTCGCGCCCATAGGGGAGCGACTTGAATATCCGCTTCAATGCGATCGCCGGTGGGGTCAGCCATCATTACCGCCTCTAGCAGTACTCGTTTTAGGTCTAGTTTTTCTGCCGAGATCTGCAGATGCCCCATACTAGCGCGAGCTAAAACTAACAAATCGTTCAAAATTTGAATTGTGCGATCGGTTTCCGATGCCGCCGTCTCTAAACCGTCGCGCTGTGGCTCAGTCAGCGTTTGACAGCGCCGCAGCGTGCTCTGCAAATAGCCCTGCACCAGGGTCAAAGGCGTCCGCAACTCATGGGAAACATCGCCTACCAAGCGCCGCTGCTGCTCCCAAGACTGGGCCAGTCGCTCCAGGGTATGATCCAGCGCGTGCGCCAATTCCTTTACTTCGCTCGGCGCTTTATCCAGCTCTAGGCGAGTCGCAGTCAGGGAATCGGCGGTAACTTCCATCACTTCATTGCTGAGAGCGTGTAGCGGCTGCAGCGACCGGCGGACATAAATTGCAATCAAAACAGCCAGTAAGAGCACAGCAGTACCGCTGATTACCACCAAATTGCGCAGCATCATAATATAAGTGCGGCGATTTTGGGTCACATCTTCCAGCATGTAAAGCGTGCCGATAGTTTCACCCCCGATGGCCAGTGGTTCTACGCAAACCACCAAAGTGCGATCGCCGGCATTTACCGTGCCAAGATGGGTATCGGCGGGCAGATTTTGCATAAAGTCCGCAATTTCAGGCGCTTGCCAAGGACTCATCGCCAGCGTTTCGGAGCTAGCAAATGCCTCACCGCTAGGAGTATCGGCCCAGATCACCGTGTTGCCCAGAGTCCGATGCTCAATCACTTTCTGCACCGCGGCTTCAGTGGTCATCATGTCTTCGTAGAGGGCTACATCCTCTTTAAAGCGCTGGGCCAGCTCAGCGATCGCCTCCTGATGTCCCGCCAACAAAATTTGCTGCAGCCGCCAATTGAGCCAGCCTGATACGCCACCAATCGCCAACGCAGATGCCAACACAACGCCCAAGGTCAACCGAAACCGAATGGAATGGGTATCCGGCGGTCGAAAAAAGTCGATAATTTGGCGGTACAACCAAGTCATGAATCTAACAGATTTTTCTTAATTTCAAAGCTAACAGGGGTTCCTGAGAACTTCCTGATTTTTCGCTTCAGGAAGTTCATTTAGCGCTCTCAGGAAATATTCAGTTGCTTCCTTTTTAATCAAGATTGCGTTGACCTAAATTATGGCTCTAAAAACGTGCCACTGTAGGGAGATTCAGCTAAGGTAAGCGCCTTACTGACCGTTGTTCGCCACCAGATTTGAGAACCAATATGCTTTTATCGTCCAAAAGCCCTCAGCATTTGACCTCCATGCCCGCTTTTGATGAGGCGTTAGAGCAGCCCCTGACCAAGCAGACTGTTCAGGTCCTGCAGATTAACTTAGGACGTCGGTGTAATCTCGCTTGCAGCCACTGTCATGTAGAAGCAGGGCCACACCGCACCGAAGAACTATCGCACACCGTATTGTCGCAACTCTTGGAAATTCTTGATCGCTTTCCGCAGATTCGCACCGTTGATCTCACCGGGGGGGCACCGGAGATGAACTATGGCTTTCGTCCTCTGGTAGAAAAGGCGCATTCACGGGGCGTCGAGGTTATTGTGCGCTCAAACCTGACTATCTTTTTCGAAGCCGGGTTTGAAGATTTGCCCGAGTATTTTGCCCGGCATCAGGTGCGTGTGGTGGCGTCCTTGCCCTGCTATTTACAAGATAATGTTGATAAAATGCGCGGCCAGGGTGTTTATCAAGACTCTATTCAAGCGATTCAGGATCTCAATGCTGTAGGCTATGGGCGTGATCCCAAGCTGGCCTTAGATTTGGTCTACAATCCGCCCATTCCCAAGGATGAAAACTTTAAGCTCACGCCTAGCCAGGCGGCATTAGAGGGCGACTATAAGCGCTATTTAGCAGAACATTTTGATATTGCCTTCAATCACCTGCTAACTATTACCAACTTGCCCATCGGACGCACCCGCTTTCAGCTTGAGCATCGCGGGCTGCTGGTTCCCTACACCCAGTTTTTGGCAAGCAACCATAATCCGGCCACCGTGGCCAGCTTAATGTGTCGCCGAGAACTGTCAGTTGACTACAACGGCAATATTTATGACTGCGATTTTAATCAAATGATGGACTTGCCGGCACAAACTGCGACTGGTCAGCCCGTGACCCTGGCGCTGCTGCTGGCAGCCGGGTCGCTAGATGTTGTCAACACCGTACAGACTCGTTCGTATTGTTTTGGCTGCACCGCTGGAAGCGGGTCAAGTTGCGGAGGATCTTTGACGGATTGATACTCCGCCGCCGAGGGTGGGGCATGTTAATCAAGTCCGTTAGTTTAATGTCCGAGGCTCTCTGCCTTTCAGTGTTTCGCTTGTTTGCCTAAGGTTTTGACTGCTCTATTTCACAAGGACCAACCCATGAACTTTTCACCGCTCCAAATTCCCCTAAGCTGGGGACGACGGTCTTACCGCTGGTTGCCATTCAGCGTATTGATGATGCTTGCGATCGCCCTTTATCCATCCCTGCCCGTGCTCGCCCAAGAAGCGGCGGCCGAAGC
>JBCCNE010000173.1:0-8606 GCA_039026015.1 Cyanobacteria bacterium P01_C01_bin.70
AGCAAAACGCCGTTGCGGTAGTGTCCCGTCGCCAAGATGGCATTGCAGTATCCCTCTAGCGGTTGAATTATCGGGGCTGCTTGTCCTTGAGGGCGGGGTCGCAAGCCATACCAAGTAGACAAAATTTCTGCCTCAGCTAAGGCCGGACAATATGCCACAGCTGTTTGCCAGACCGCCTCTAGGGACTCTGACTGCGGCTGGGGCGATCGCTCTCCTGCCGGCGGAAACTCCACCGTCGCGGCGATCGCATACTGACGATTTCCTAGGGGCACCAAATGCACATCGTCGCCGTTGATGACGGGCTGAAAAGCGTCCCGTCCCAGTGGTTTCGCCATTTGCACCCGGATTCCCTGCCCCAGTACAGGCATTAGAGACAAGCGCTGATCAAGCTGGTGGGTCAGCAGTTCGCTCCCCAGCCCCGCCGTGATAATGACCCAATCAGCCGGATGCTCTTGCCCTGCTGCTTGCACAGACAGCAGGCGATCGCCCTGCTGCTTAAATCCGGTAACCGTTGATTTTACGTAGAGTTGGGCTCCTTGTCTCTGAGCCGCGTCAATCAGCGCTTGGGTTAAAGCTGAGGGAGAAATTTGCCGATCCTGAGGCGAATAGATTCCCGCTTGCGCAGTTTCCAGGCAGAGATGAGGACAGGCCGTCGCCACCTCATCCAGTGACCAAATTTCTAACGGCCAGCCTTGCTGCTGGCGAATGGCCTGCAGCGATCGCCAACGGGGCAGCATCGCTGGGTCAAAACACAAGCTGAGAATACCCTGCGGATTGTGGGGCACGGGCTGGCCAGTCCGCGCTGCCAACTCAGGCAGCAAAGTAGCGTAGCGACGGAGGCTGACTTCTCGCAGTCGCCAATTGCGACCTTTGACCTTATGACTAATCACCCCCATAGCAATGCCCAGAGCCGCACCGGTCGCGCCCTGGGCAGGTTGATTTTGCTCTAGCACAATGACGTCGTGAGTGGTCTGGCAGCTCAGCTCATAGGCAATTGCCGCCCCGACAACACCGCACCCAATGATGGCCACCCGTGCCATAGCAACCTAAACTGTCTGATCGGGAATCAGCGAAATAAAGGCATCAAAGTCGTCTAATGCCTGTCGATACTGATTACCAGCTTCGACTTGGTTGTATGCCTCAGCCGCCGCATCGAGCTTTTCCAGATGCTTGGCAACTTCTTCCGCGAAATATTTTGCCTGCTTCGCATCTGCAGGCAACAGGCGCGTCGCTAATCGATCAAGTCGTACGCGCAGTTCGCCCATCGGCCCATGGATAAAAGAGCTGATGTTGACCCAGTCTTTGTCTTGAATGAACTGCTCCAATTCAGGAAAGAGTACGCGCAGTTCGGTGGCGCGAGGCGCAAGAATTTCAATTTTGGCCAACTGCTCCCCTGTATAAGTTGTTGGTTCAGAAACCTTGGCACCGCCGCAGCCTACTAAACACGTTGCTAGTAAGGCCAAGACAAGTCCAACCAGAGATCGCCACTGCAACTGTTTTATAAAACTAAAAATCTTCATGATAAATCCTGCGTAAACCTTTGAAAGCTTTGCCTGCTTAGCTTCATCTTACTGCCTGATTTGAAGCCACGAACCATCAAATTCGGTTAGAAATCATGGTCACTGCGCCGCCACCAACGCAAGCGAATCAATGGCACCGTGGTTCAATGGAACACAGCATGAGTTAGGTAAACTCTCAACATGTTGCCCAAAGACGACTTGCTCAAGTCCGTGGAAAATCAAGCGGCCATTACGCGAGTACTGGACCTAGCAGACCAGGCGATTCGCACCTGGGAAATTGTCTTTACTGATTTTCTCTCCCCGCCCGAAATGGTGGAAGTGCAGGCAACCTTTCAGCGGCTGACCGAGGTGCATCTAGTACCCAGTGGGGGATATCCGCAGGCAGAGCGGCAGCGAGCCGCGATCGCCCGCACTGACCTTCCCCTAGAGGCAGCGGCAATTCCTTTGGCCCTGCTGGATATTGCCGGCAACTTTTTGTTTGACACAGCCACCCACCGGGATTTTTTGGGAGCGCTTCTAGGCACGGGCATCGTGCGGGAAAAAGTTGGTGACATTATCGTATTGGGAGAACGCGGAGCACAGGCAATCGTCGTTCCAGAACTGGTCGATTTTCTCGAAATGAGTCTGACGCAGGTGCGATCGGTGTCGGTCAAGACCCGTCCCATTGACTGGAGCGAACTCCGCGTCCGCCAACCCAAGAAAAAAGAACTCACCACCGTTGAAGCATCTTTACGACTAGATGCCGTCGCCTCTGCCGGTTTTGGCATGTCGCGCAGCAAAATGGTGAATTTTATCAACGCTGGCGATGTGCGAGTCAACTGGAAAGCGGCAAAACAGGCCAGTCAACCCCTCGCTGCCGGAGATTTAGTCGCCATTCGCGGCAAAGGGCGTTTAGAAATTGGCGACATCGCCACCACGAAGAAAGAGCGCTACCGCATCCACCTCACTCGCTACGTTTAGCGCCACTCTCGACAGTCAGCCACAAAAGCCATCGGGAAAAATTTTCCTGATGGCTTTCGCATTCAGAACCAATTTTTATCAGCGATCAAAGCTACTAGGCCCCATCTCCGGCGCTAACCAACGTCTCTTGAGAACCGCTATCGCTGCTCGCCGAACCAAGACCACCCGCCTCATCGACCTGGGTTTTGATCCGAGCAATGGAGAATACCAAGAAACCAAATAGCGGCTTGGCCAGCAAGTCAGCAACAGTGTAGCCAACCTGTACACCCACGGTAGCGGTGGTTCCCTGAATTCCCAACTCAGGCAGCAGGTAGGCGATGGGATAAACGCCCCAAGAGGCCAGCAGCAAGAATCGCATGCCGTTAATCAGGGTCTTAACCTGCTCTGGTTGACGCGACGTTGCTCGACTTAGCTCTATCCACAGAACAAACAAAATGTAGAGGAACGGGACTGTACTCACAGCGCCCCAAATTGCCCGTGTGGTTATATCTCCAGCGACTTCACCAACATAACCGGTAGCAATCATTAAAACCGCAGCCGCAGCCAACTTAATGAACAGTGGACGAGCCACCTCTTTCGCTAAGGCCAAAACGGCGACTGTTTCAATTAGCAGCAAAGGTACCGTTAACAACCAATCAACATAGCGATAAGCATCATCGAAAGGAAGACCAGTCGTCACGTAGGCCCCATTTTCAAGAACGTAGGCGGCATCCCAACTGTTGAAAATTCGAAAATAGTGATAGCCAGCGATACTAACGACCACGCCGGATATAATCACTGCGGTGCGATACTTTGAATCGATCTGAGACTTGGCGTTGAAAAAGAAGAGCGCCGATGCAAACATGGCGGCGATCGTCAGTGAGAACGCCTGATAAACAAGATCGAATTGATTTGACGTCAACTCTGTTGGTAGTAAACCAATCGTGGTGTATTCCATATTCCCAATTGAAAAAACTTCAGAACGCATAGCAACCTAATGAACTAAAGACTGCTTTTTCAAACTGATAGGCCCTACCTGAACCAAATTGAGACGCGATAGAGCTGTCGAGCAGACAACAACTCACCAGCCAACAACCTTGACGACGACTTCACCAGCACTCCTAAGAGGACTTAGCTGAAACTTACTATGCACTTCAGTTTCAACTTATAGAATTTGATTAATTTGCTGTTTAGACAAAAGGTCGATATTGCGATCTACCGAGAGGCATATGTCTCTTTTATTGACACCTTCGTAATCGGCATCAACCCAGACTGAAGGGGCTCCCTCAGCGACCGCTTCTTTAAAGCAAGAAAAACTTACAACATTATTGCAAGGAATCGACACTCATAATTCTGTAGAGGGCGATCGCCCCATGGCATTCCCAACCAGCTTTAAGATGCAAAATGGCACCCGGTCATCACCGTGGTGCCATTCAGTTAACGAACAGTCTGAAGTAGTTGACCCGCCGCAAAAGTGCGATCGCGGAGGCTAAAGATACTTTTCTAAGGTGTTGGCCAGAGTCGTTTTAGGTACAGCGCCGACAACCATATCCACCCGCTGACCATCTTTAAAGATCATCAGTGTGGGAATGCTGCGAATCCCATACTGACTGGCGACGCTAGGGTTTTCATCCGTATTTAGCTTGACGACTTTGACTTGTCCGTCGTACTGCTCAGAGATCTCATCAACCACTGGGGCAACCATTCGGCAAGGCCCACACCAGGGTGCCCAAAAGTCAACGAGAACTGGAATTTCACTCTCGAGCACGTCTTGCTTGAATGAAGAATCGGTTACTTGTACGGCTGTCATGCCTCAGATGTCCTTACCTTTCCTAATCACCAAAATACTACCATAGCCAATGTCGCGTTCATTCTATGCGCGGCTTTGCATTCAGACATACTTCGCGAACTGGGTCGTCAGACGATACGACACTGGCAGCCCATCGTGAGCGCTGCCTGAGCAAGCGCCTTTGGTAGCGCGACAGTCTGTTGCCAGACTTTAGAAATACGGCTGCAACTCTTGTACGAGCTGCTCAGTCGTGCGAGCGCCTTCGAGACGGCGGGTCGGCTGCCCTTGCTTAAACAACACCAGAGTCGGCAAGGCGTGAACTTGATATTGCGATGCCAACTGCGGATAGCGCTCAGTATCAATTTTGACGACTTTTAGCCGACGATTGAGCTGCCCATTCACCTGTTCAAGCACAGGGGCCATCCTCTGGCAGTGACCACACCAGCTAGCGTAGAAATGGACCAGTACGGGGCGATCGCTCTGGGCAAGCAGGTCAGCAAAGCTAGCGAACTGTTGTTTGGTAGCCACAATAGAGCCTTCGCGTAATAGCCCTATGTTAACCAGCTCATCAAGCTTTGCGGGGGAGAAAACCGAATGCTTTTTAGAGGTGATTTACAAACTCCGTGAACGCCAATGATTTCCAGGCTTTCCACTTTTGATGAATCTCGCAAGGGACCGCTCAAATGCTGGTTTAGCCATAATCTGAGGGCTCTCTAAGATTTCCTTGGTAAATTCGCTTTTAGGGACGATAACGGCGATGGCGTAATATAGCTTGTTGGATTGAGATTGCAAGCGTAGGAGACTGGCACGATGGCAGGGGAACTTACCGATAAAGTTGCAGTGGTGACGGGCAGCTCCCGAGGAATTGGTCGAGCGGCGGCAGTGGCGCTAGCCGATGCTGGGGCTCAAGTGGTGGTTAACTATGCTCGTTCTAGCCCGGCGGCGGATGAGGTAGTCGCTCAGATTGTCAGTAACGGTGGCAGTGCGATAGCTGTCCAGGCGGACGTTGCCGATATCGACCAAGCCGAAGCCCTCATCAAAGCCGCGACGGAAAAGTGGGGCCGCGTGGATGTGTTGGTTAACAACGCCGGCATCACCCGCGACACGCTGCTGCTGCGCATGAAGCCGGAAGACTGGCAGGCGGTAATCAACTTAAATCTTTCAGGGGTCTTTTTCTGTACGCGAGCGGTCAGCAAACTTATGCTTAAGCAGCGCTCAGGCCGCATTATTAATATCGCTTCGGTAGCGGGACTGATGGGCAATCCTGGCCAAGCCAATTACAGCGCGGCTAAAGCCGGTGTCATTGGCTTTACCAAAACCGTTGCCAAAGAAATGGCGACCCGGGGCATCACCGTCAACGCGGTTGCACCAGGCTTTATCAGAACGGACATGACCGCAGATTTGTCCAACTCGGAAGACATTCTGAAGTACATTCCTCTAGGGCGCTATGGCGAGGCCGCAGAAGTGGCGGGGTTAATTCGTTTTTTGGCCGCCGATCCCGCCGCTGCTTACATGACCGGACAGGTCTTGACCATTGATGGCGGTATGGTGATGTAGCGTGATCAACGCCGTCTTACCGATTAACCAGGCGACATAGCCTATCCCCCATCCCCAACGCGGTGAATTTTTGCGTGCGGCCCTTTTGCGGACCGACTAAAGGCGTTTGGGTGCGATCGCGGCAGTTGTAGCGGGTTAGCGGCTGTTGCTCGCCGTCAACGGTAGCCTGCACCCGATAGCGCCAGTGATATTTAGCGCTGCGCTTGACCTGATTGAGACAGATTTCGTGGCCGTGGTAGCGATAGCAGTTGCCCGCTTGAGCTGGCGGCACAAAGCTGATGAAACTGAGGGTGATCGCTGCAGCAGCCCACAGCAGATGCATTTTCATAATTAAAACGAAGTTAGGGTCAGCTTACAGAGCGCCTTCGTTAGTTTGCCAGAAAATGCCCGCTCGTGGCCGCTGCCGCGGCTGCCATCCAGCATTGAATAGATTGCTTTGGTTCAGAAACCGGCTGGAAAATCACCAGCGATATCTACTTTAATCGACAGCTCTAGAGTCTGAGCAGTGATATTCTTGCGGTCGACAAAAAATCTTTGCCCTAATTACAGTCCCCACGCCGCTATTTTTTTACACTGGAAAGTAAGAGCCATTGGTTTTGACTCAATCTATGAAACTCACTCTCAAAGTCTGGCGTCAATCCAGCGCGGAGCAGCCGGGACAGTTTGCCAACTATCAGGTTGATGACGCTCATCCTGACATGTCATTTTTGGAACTGCTGGATGTGCTGAACGAGCAGCTGATCGCCCAGGGAGATTGGCCAGTCGAGTTTGACCATGACTGCCGAGAAGGGATTTGTGGCTCTTGCGGCATGATGATTAACGGCCAAGCCCACGGCCCTCAGGCGCAAACCGCCGCCTGTCAGCTTTATCTGCGTCACTTTCAAGATGGCGATACGCTAACAGTTGAACCCTGGCGGGCTCGCGCTTTTCCGGTGATCAAAGATTTAGTGGTCGATCGCTCAGCCCTTGATCGCATTATTGCGGCCGGCGGCTATGTATCGGTCAAAACCGGCTCCGCCCCAGAGGCTAATACCATTCCAGTGCCTAAGGCAGATGCCGACCTCGCCTTTGACTATGCCACTTGCATTGGCTGTGGAGCCTGCGTTGCGGCCTGTCCAAATGCTTCGGCTTCACTGTTTACGGCAGCCAAGGTGGCCCACTTGTCGCTATTGCCCCAAGGACAGGTCGAACGACAGCAGCGCGTACAGGCGATGACGCAGCAAATGGCTACCGAAGATTTTGGGGATTGTTCTAACCATGGAGAATGCCAAGCAGTTTGCCCCAAGGGCATTTCGATTGACGCCATCGCTCGGATGCGCCGAGAATACATCAAAGCTCTCTTTTAAGAGGGCACCTTCTGCCTTGAAAGGGGCACTCTTCACAATCAGTAATTATCAATAATCATGATGTTGCCGTAGTTCAAGGGCCCCCGCGATCGCGATTGGCTATTCTCGGCGCGATCAGGAACCCAGCATCCTTAGCAACCGTCAAGTGAATCGGTGATTAAGTCGCCTCCACCTTGACTGCACTAGGCTGCTTTAAATGCCGCCATGGCCTCTTCGTTTGCTGTTAAAAATCATACTTTCCCGTATGATCCCTAATGATTTTGTATGGCATTTTCGAAGATTATCCCTGATTTCACTAGGGTGGCCGTGAACAACTCATTAAAGCAGCCAGGGTTGACCCAGCTTGCGAGTCTACGTTACTAAACCATCAAGGGGACTCTTCACTGCTGATTTGCACATTGGGGAAACACCGAAACTATGACCAGCGCCAATATGTCCAAGGTTTCGTCCGAGCATCGTATGGCGACTTTAGCTTCTGAAAATTCTGAGTCGGACAGCCTTTTTCGCACTTATGTTGAAGCCGCTTCTGATATTGTTTATACCCTCGATTTGACGGGCAAGTTTACCTTTGTTAATTCCTATGGTTTAAAACTGATTGGGGCCGAGCGCTATGAAGATGTCGTGGGACATTCTTACCTTGACATTGTGGCTCCCGAATATAAGAAATCAACTTTTGCTGTGTTTGCCCAACTTCTGAAGACTGGCGAGCTGCGCGATTATGAGTTTGCCGTTTTGACGAAGGCTGGCAATCGCGTCTTTCTCGAAGTCAACGGTCGGCTACTGTATCGGTCTGGCCGGCTGGTGGGAGCTTTAGGAATTGGTCGCGATATCACTGAGCGTAAACGCACCGAAGCGCAGCTCAAAATGCTTTCTAAGGCGCTTGACTCCGCCTATGACAGCGCCATTATTACCGACTTGGCCGGCAATATTGAATATGCTAACCTTGCCACTCAAAGGCTATTTGGCTGGCCGGCCTCCCGCTTAACCGGCGTCAATTTAGCGACGTTTTTTCCCAAGCAGGAGCAGGTCGATTGGCTGTTAGAGCAGGCGCAGGGCGCTGGCTGGAGCGGCCAAGTTGTTTGTCAACGCTATGACGGCAACACCTTCAGCGCTTTTATTTCAGTCAGCCCAGTTTATGGCGAAGGCGACGCCAGCGATCAAGCCACATCTGTCTCAATCATCCTGCGAGATATCACCCAGCAAGAGCAGATTGAGGCCGAGTTGGCCGCCAAAAACCTGGAACTGGCTCGGGCCAATCGGTTAAAATCAGAATTTCTGGCCAATATTTCCCATGAGCTACGCACCCCGATGACCTCGATTTTGGGATTCTCGAAACTGCTCAGTCAGTTTGTCTATGGAGAGCTCAATGAACGTCAGCAGCTCTACGTGGATCAGATTCATCAGAGCGGCGAACATTTGCTCACTCTGATCAATGAGGTGCTCGACTTGTCTAAA
>JBCCNE010000174.1:0-8604 GCA_039026015.1 Cyanobacteria bacterium P01_C01_bin.70
AACCGATTCCAGCGAAACTCACCATCACGAAACAGCAAATTCTGCAGCGAAGAGCGCAGTTCTGTGGAGGGATCAGTTAAAAGCCGCTTGGCTACATAGGGATACGCCTTGCTGAGCACCTTAAAGTCAGGATCAACGTTGATAGCAATGCCTTCGAGAGTGACAAGCGATCGAATAATCAACGCGTAATACGCTGGAACCCGGAAAGGATACTCATACATGAGCGCCGAAAATTCATCGGTAATACTTTTGAAGTTCAGTTCAGCAACGCTCGCGCCCAAAGCATTATTAAATACTTCTGCTAAGGCCGGAACAATCGGACGGAGGTCGGTATCAGGCGTCAAAAACTCAAGCTTGACGTAATCTCCCGCTAGTCCTTCAAAGTCGCGATTGACCATATGAACGACCGCTTCAATGAGGCCGTAGCGTTGGTAGGGCTTGACTTGACTCATCATGCCAAAGTCAAGGTAGGCAAGTTTGCCGTCGCTCATGGCTAACAGGTTGCCCGGATGCGGATCAGCATGGAAGAAGCCATGTTCCAACAGCTGCCGCAGCGAGCACTGCACGCCGACATCAATCAAATGCGTCGCATTAATGCCCTGAGCCTCCAACACTGGCAGATTGGTGAGCTTCGTGCCGTCAATCCACTCCATCGTGAGCACCCGTCGAGCCGTATGCTCCGTATAAATTTTGGGAACGTAAATATCTTCGAGATGCCCGTAGAGTTGAGCAAACCGGATAGCGTTCTCACCCTCGTGGGTATAGTCCATTTCTTCAAAAATGCGGGCCCCAAACTCGTCCATAATCGCGACGAGGTCGCTACGAACTTGAGCCAGATTGTTGGTTGCCCACTGCGCCAATTTCCGCAAAATGTAGAGATCCAGCGTAATTCGCTGAGCCAGCCCTGGACGCTGCACTTTGACGGCTACCGGCTCACCAGACTTGAGCCGACCCTTATAGACCTGACCCAGTGAAGCGGCCGCTACCGGACTGGGAGATAAATCGTCGTAAATATCGGCGGGCGGTGCTCCCAGCTCATCTTCGATATAGCGAAAAGCGACTTCATTGGGAAAAGCCGGCAACTGGTCTTGCAGGCGGGTGAGTTCATCCAAATAGATCGGCGGCACTAGGTCCGGGCGAGTAGAAAGGGCCTGACCAATCTTGATGTAAGCGGGACCCAGCTCAGTCAACAGCTCCCGTAGCCGTTCAGCTTGACGACGCTGCTCTTTTTCGGACGTGCCGCCGCGGCTGCTCAACCAAACCCGGGCCGTGAAAAACAGTAGCGGCCAAACGACGGTCAGAATGCGTGCAACAACGCTGGGGAAACGACCGCGGTAGTAAGCATTAATGCCTTCGGGATCGTAGGCAAGATCTTCAAAGGGGTCAAATCGCCGAGGCGATCGCCGGGGCGTCAACGATGACTGAGACAATGCCACCTGTTCGCTATCTAATGCTGGCTCGCCCTGAACCGTAGTCAAGGGGTCGGAAGGTTGGATAGTCTGAGTCACCGTCACTACCTCGCGCTAATTTACCTTTCTTAATCATTGTAATGACTCTTGACGACAAGCGGTGCAGAGGAAAACCCTACAGCTCAGTAAAGTGGTTCATCTGTATCTGACTGCGATAAATTGAGAAGGGTTTGAACGGGTTCTGATCAGCCCTAGGTAGGAGATTGAAGGCAGCTAGACTCAAGGGTTGAGGCAAAAAATTCGCTGCTGATCGTGTCATAGTATTTGGGAGTCAAAAAGTTGTTAGCCGGGGCGGCAGATTATGGCCTTTATTGGTGCACTTGCTAGCGGTTAAAGCTTGGCTGCCAGGCTGACGGTATTTGGCGAGCGGTCTCACGTGTTGTGTTTTATAAATTTGATTCTTTCACCATCTTCAATTGCCCCCTCAAAGAAGCGATAAATCACCCATGCTGGTCGCCCTGAAAATTGAAAATTTTGCGCTGATTGACCAGCTGTCGCTGGAGTTTCAGTCGGGTCTTAATGTGCTCACGGGGGAAACTGGCGCGGGCAAGTCGATTATGCTGGATGCCCTCGATGCTGTCTTGGGTGGGCGAGTCAGCCAGCGCATGATTCGCTCGGGCGAAAAACGCAGCGCGATTGAGGCGACTTTTACCATTACCGATCGCACCCGCACCTGGCTCACCGAGCATGATGTGCCCTTAGACGACGATCGCCTCGTCTGCGTGCGGGAATTGACGGCAGGCAAAAATACCGTCCGCAGCCGTTCCCGCTTAAATGGCGTCACCGTCAATAAACCCCAGGTCGAAGCGCTGCGGCTGCATCTAGTGGAAATTACTGCTCAGGGACAAACCCTGCAGGTCGGGGATCCGCAAATGCAGCTGCACTGGGTTGATGGTGTCGGTGGCCAGGCCAGCACTCAGCAGCGCCAAGTTGTGGGCGATCGCTACACTGCGATGACCGAGGCCAAGGCCCAGCTCGACCGGCGCCGGCGCGCCGAGCAGCAGCGCCAAGACCAGCTTGACCTGTTCGACTATCAGTGGAAAGAACTCAGCGCCGCTGGTTTAGCCGATCCGGAGGAGTTAACCCAACTAGGGCAAGAGCAGCAGCGCCTGAGCCATGCCGTGGAGCTACAGCAGCAGAGCTATCAGGTCTATCAGTTTTTGTATGAAAGCGATCAGGACAGCGCCGCCTGTGCTGACCTGCTGGGGCATGCCGCCCAGACCCTAGAAGACATGCTGCAGTACGACAGTGCTGTGGAACCCATTTTGGACTTGGTCAATGGCGCGCTGGCCCAGGTTGAGGAAGCGGGACGGCAAATTAATGCCTATGGGGAGGATGTGGAAACCGACCCGCAGCGGCTGCAGGATGTGCAGGTTCGCATCAGCCAGCTTAAGCAACTCACCCGCAAATATGGCAAGTCCCTGCCGGAACTGATTGAGTATGTCGAGGAAATTCAGGCCTCTCTGGCACTGCTCAATGGGGAGGGACAGTCTCTGGAAGCGCTGGAGGCCGCATATGAAAAGGCTCAAACGGCGTTGATAAAAGACTGCGCCAACCTCACCAAACTGCGTCAGCAAGCGGCCAAAACCCTAGAAACTCAACTGGTGAACGAGCTGAAGCCGTTAGCTATGGAGCGAGTGCAGTTCCAAGTGGCGATTTCGCCGGTGGAGCCCACCGCTCTGGGTGCCGACAAGATTCAGTTTCTGTTTAGTCCCAATCCGGGAGAGCCGCTGCAGCCGCTGGCCGAAACTGCGTCTGGCGGCGAAATGAGCCGCTTTTTGCTGGCGCTTAAGGCGTGCTTATCGCAGCTCGATTTGGTGAATACCCTGGTCTTTGATGAAGTGGATGTGGGGGTTTCAGGGCGCGTAGCCCAGGCGATCGCGGAGAAACTGCATCATTTGGGGCGATCGCAGCAGGTCTTGTGTGTGACTCACCAACCGATGGTCGCGGCGATGGCCGACGCCCACTTTCGAGTCGCAAAAGCCGTGATTGAACCGGCACTGGCAGGCGGTGCCAAAAAGCGTAAAGGGCGAGCAAAAGCCAGCGATACATCGCCCGATGAGGTGCGCACGGTGGTGAGAGTGGAGCCGCTGGACGCCGCGATGCGCCGCGACGAACTGGCTCAACTGGCAGGCGGCCAAACGCACCAAGAGGCGCTATCTTTCGCCGATTCTTTGCTGAAGCAAGCTCAAAAACTGCGTCAAAGCTAGCAGCAAAGGGGCGCTTGCCTTTAAACCCTTCGCTAACAGACTCGCCCCAAACAGTCATCGCGACAATTGGCGAAGAGAGCAAGCGAAAGCATTTTGATTTTGCCGTAAACGGCGATCGCGGCCAGTCCAGCTCCCTATTTATTACAGGACATTGCTAGGGCTGCCCAAGCGGTTAGAAGAGGTGGTGCAGAAGCAGTTTCGTGCAGTAAAACAGAAGCGTGAACAGGCTGCAGGAGATCAGCGTGATGAAAGCGTGGAAACAGCTCAGTATTTACACCAGCGAAGGAAGTCGCTCCGGGACTCGGGCCTTGCATACGGCCATTTTGGCGACGGCCTTGGAGCAGAGACTCTACAGCGCCTTTGTGGTCAAAACCAGCGAGGGATTTGGCCCGCAAATGGCGATTCCGACGGCTAACGGCATGGCGCTCGACTCTGACTTACCCATTGAGGTGAGAATTATTGATGAGCCCGATCGCATTAACGAATTTCTGATGACTCAAAAAGATGTGCTGAGCACCTGCATCGTGATTTTGAAAGATGTCGAGGTGTTTTGGGCACCGCAGTCTTGAGTTTTGCGCAGTGGGCGGCTGCGCGATCGCGCCAGTAAACAAAGCAACCGTCCATGCAGGAAAAATTCTGGCTCGTCTGCGGTTAACTGTGTGGGCTTGACTAAAAAGAATTTTTGAAATTTAGCGCTTCAGCGGCCCTACAGCGGGGTTCGGCGAGAACGCCCCCAAAGATGAAGATTCGCCGACACTGCCGCAGATGCAGTTGGGCTTTTCAGGATTCCAGTTCCCTGGGAGTGAAGAGGTCGATGTCACTCCAACGGCTGGTCGAGGAGAGAGCATGAATTGTTGTCGGCTTGCGCATTTGATGAAATCACTGGGGCAGAGCCTGGCATTAAGCAGCCTGCTGATGTATTTATGGCTGATTGATCTGCCGGGAGGGGCGATCGCCTTTGCCCAGTCCGTCCCCTCAGCGCCGGAAGTGACGACGCTAGCAGCTAGCCCGGATCGCCTCACTGTCGCCGCTCTGAATGTCAAAAATTTAGATGCCCGCGACTCCGACGCTCGATTTGCAGCGTTCGGTCGCCTGATTGTCGATAATTTGAAAGCACCGGACATCATCGCCCTCTCTGAGATCCAGGATAATGACGGCCCGATCCAGTCCAGCGTGACTGCCGCTGATAAAACCTATCAGGACTTGATTGCAGCCATTGTCGATGAAGCAGGGCCACCCTACGAAGCGATTGATATTGCCCCCTTCAATGACACGAACGGCGGTCAGCCCGGCGGCAACATTCGCGTCGGGTTTCTATTTAATCCCCGTCGGGTGACGCTGGCTCCCGGCAGGCTAGGCGATGCAGCTACGGCAGTGCAGGTGGCCGACGGCCCTGTCCTCACGGTGAATCCAGGCAGTGTAGAGCCAGATAATCCCGCCTTTGTGAATAGCCGCAAACCCCTAGTGGCCCAGTTCATCTTTAACGACGAGTCGGTGTTTGTCGTGGCCAATCACTTTGCTTCTAAGCGCGGCGGGGCGGCCAGCGATCGCACCCGCGTGCGGCAGGCCCAGGCGGTGCATAACCTGGTTGCTGAACTGCTGGAGGAAGACCCCGATGCTAATGTGATTGTGGCGGGCGATCTCAACGACTTCGAGGATTCCCCGCCGCTAAAAGTGTTAGCGGGCAATATTCTGCAAAATTTGCTGAACTTTTTGCCCCGCGATGACCGCTTTACCTTTGACTTTCGGGGCAACTTGCAGGTGCTCGACCATATCTTGGTGAGCCAAAACCTGCTGTTTGATGCCGATGCCGAATTCGACATCGTGCATGCGGTGGTGGGGCAGCGACGCTCGGCCACTGACCATGACCCGGTGCTGGCGCGGTTCACCTTGCCGCAGTTAATTACTGATCTGCCGCCCATTGTGGAACCGGAAATGGAGCCGGAGATAGAGCCCGAAATGACACCAGAGGAGACGGGGATTTTCCCCGATTTGGCAGGGGCAGCACTAGCGTCGGCCTTAAAGCGAGACTTTGCGGTGCGCAACAGTTTGGGCTATCGCCGCGCCCGCGACTACCTGTATGGCCAAATCGACAACAAGAACGGCCAGGTTTTTGGCATTTACTCTAGCTTTGCCGCCGATATCCGCCCCAATATCAACACCTCTAGAGCCGATGCCTACCGTGAAGGCATCAATGCCGAACACTCTTGGCCCCGCAGCCACGGCACCCGCGAAGGCAAAGCCAACAGCGACCTGCACCATCTGTTTCCTGCTCGCGAGCGGGTAAACATCATCCGCAGCAGCAGCCCCTTTGGCGAGATTCCTGACGTGGAGACTGATCGCTGGTTCTTTGAGGATGAGGAACTGTCATTTCCCCCGTCCCGCAATATCGATGCCTACAGCGAAGCGGAAAGCTCGGTGTTTGAGCCGCGCGAAGCCGTGAAGGGCGATATTGCTAGAGCACAGTTCTATGTCTACACGGTGTATCGCGATCAGGTCAGCGATCGCTTTTTCAACGAGCAACGCGACACCCTCTGTCAATGGCAAGCGCAAGATCCGGTCGATCAGCGAGAGCGCGATCGCAACGCCGCTATCCAGCGTCTGCAGGGCAACGACAATCCCTTTGTGCTGGATGCCAGCTTGGGCGATCGCCTCTACTGCAGTAGTTGATCGATCAGCTCACCGAATTGGAAACTGCCGCTTAGGTGTAGCTTGCGAATCAACCGCTACGGACAGCTCCCCTGCTGTCGCCGCTCCTTAAAGCCCTCCGGACATGTCTTCGCTAGGAAAAAGGAACTCTGCACAACCGGGATTTGCTCTATCGATACACAACTCGACCGGCAACAGGAGCTTTAGCGCCACCGACAGATCACGCCTTCTGGGAGGTCCAGGACGGCAGATTCGTCCTGGTCGTAGGCCGTAGGACGCGGGGGTCTGGGGGGAACGAAATCCCCCCAGAGAAGCCCGCAGCGGAGCTCAAATCTCTGTCTGACGCCTCGCTGCCAGCGACCACCAGAAGCCTTAACATTGCTAGCTTTGCTAGAGTTTGACTAATGGATAGAATGCTTTGAGGGAAAGACCAGACTTTAAAGTCCCCCAGCATTAGAGGTTTGAGGAGGCTAGGTAGCCAAGAACGATCAATTCATGACTCTCAGGCGGCAGTCTCTAAGGCCTTGCTTAGATTAGTGCCGCTGAGATTGGCATCTTTAAATTGAGGACCTCTGAGGTCGGCACCACTGAGATTGGCACTGCTGAGGTTGGCACCACTAAATTCAGTTTTTCTGAGATCAGCACGGCTGAGGTTGGCACCGTTGAGGTTAGTACGATTCAGATTGGCACCGCTGAGGTCAATCTCATTGAGGTCAATCTCGCTGAAATCGAAGCCTTTAATCCTAATTAAGTTTAAAATTTGGACTGCCGAGGATAGCATTGCTGAGGTTGACACCACTCAGGTCAGCGCCACTCAGGTTGGCACAGCTGAGGTTGGCATCGCAGCAATCGATCGCAACATCAGGATTTTCTCTTCTCCATTGATTCTAGACCTCGCCGCCTTGTCTGAGCAAAGCGACCTGTTCTTCGTTTGCCATCGCCGTCCAGTCCGTCCCATCACCTCAACTTAAATTTATCGCTCGCGACTGGTTAATGAGTTAGTGCGGTCTCGGTAGACCAACACTGTCTCTGTGCCAAAACTCAAGAAGTCTAATTGCGCTATCAGAATCCCTTAATTTTTCTTCAAGGACTCTCCGCTTAGGATGAGAACGCAGTTTCATGGGCGACGGGCATGTTTGACTACCAAGTTGGCGGCAGTCTGGCGGTTGATGACCCGACCTATATTGAGCGGCAGGGCGATCTCGACCTTTACGAAGCGCTGCTGCGGGGCGAACTCTGCTACGTGCTTACCAGTCGGCAAATGGGCAAATCCAGCCTGCGACTGCGGACGCGCCATCGCCTACATTCAGTCGGGCAGGGGCGCTGTGCCTCAGTGGATATGACCCGCATCGGCAGCGAAAACATCACCCCCAACCAGTGGTATCAGGGCATCGCCTTTGACCTGCTGCGCAGCCTGCGGCTCTATCGCAAAATTGATTTAGCGACCTGGTGGGCCGACCAAGGGGCGCTGTCGCCGGTGCAAAAGCTGGGCAATTTTCTAGAAGAAATTATTCTGGGCACCTTCCCTGACGAGCGCATTTTCATCTTTATTGACGAAGTGGATAGCGTTCAGACCCTGAAGTTCCCCGTCGACGATTTTTTTGCGCTGGTGCGCTACTGCTACAACCAGCGGGCCGAAAATCCCATCTATCAGCGGCTGACGTGGGGCCTGTTTGGGGTGGCGTCGCCGGGAGCTTTGATCAGCGATGTCAAGCGGACGCCCTTTAACATTGGTACAGCGATCGCGCTCCCCGGCTTTACCTTTGCCGAAGCCGCCCCACTGCTGCCGGGGTTAGAGCCCTATGTGGAACGCCCTCGCCGCGTGCTCACCGCCATTTTGGAATGGACCGATGGCCAACCCTTTCTCACCCAAAAGCTCTGCGCCCTGGTGCAGCAGGAGGCGCAGCTCACCGAGCGGGAACACATTGACATTCCCGTTGGCGAAGAGGGCAACTGGATTGAGTGGCTGGTGCGCACTTACATCACCGATAACTGGCTGATTCAAGACGAACCGGAGCATTTGCGTACAATTCAGCGGTATTTGCTGCATGACCCGATAAAAGTGGGCCGCCTGCTGGGGCAATATCAGCATCTGCTGCTGGCCGATGAGGCGATTGCCGTCAACGATCTGCCCGACTTGCAGGACTTCTCGACGCTGTTTTTATCAGGGCTGGTGATTCAACGCTCGGGCCGCCTACAGATTCACAATCGCATTTACTGCGAAATTTTCGATCGCCTCTGGGTGCAGCAACAGCTTGCCCACCTGCGCCCCTATG
>JBCCNE010000175.1:0-8600 GCA_039026015.1 Cyanobacteria bacterium P01_C01_bin.70
ATTTTCAACTGTAGCGCTTGGCCCAAAATTGAGCCTTATCTCATGTCTAAATATATCAAGAGTTATTCTCAACAAGGAAATCTTCTTGCAAATATTGGGGATCACTCGCTATTATTGTCAACAAGGCGTCACTGTTGAGAGGGTAGTCAAGTGGCTTATACAGCATCTGCGCTTAAAGCGGAACTAAATGAACGCGGGTGGCGCATGACTCCGCAGCGAGAGATCATTCTCGAAACGTTTCAAAATCTACCGAAAGGGGAGCACCTGAGCGCTGAAGACCTGCGCGAGGTGTTAAGGGAAGAGGGTGAACAGGTCAGTCTGTCAACGATTTACCGCAACCTCAAGCTCATGGCTCGCATGGGCATTTTGCGTGAGCTGGAGCTAGCCGAAGGTCAAAAGCGCTATGAGATTAACCAGCCGGCACCGCACCACCATCATCATTTAATCTGCGTCCGCTGCAGCAAAACGATTGAGTTTAAGAATGATTCTGTGCTTAAAGCCGGAGCCCGCACAGCTAAGAAAGCAGGTTATCACCTTTTGGATTGTCAGCTAACGATTCATGCCGTGTGTCCGACCTGTCAGCGCTCGCTGATGCCCAGTTAAAGTAGCGAGTCCTGCCTTAGGGTAGCCATGTCGGTTGAGTACCCACAAATGGCAGCCGTTGGGGTGCAGCCGCGACGGGGGTGCCCTCTAGCCGCTGCTCTGTCGTCTGAAATAGCGGTAACAGTATTGTTTGGGTTTGCTCCACATCAGCGCTGTCACCAGCCGCTGCGGCCATCTCTATCAAAGCGGCCAAGCCATCTGGAGAAATGTCCATCGATACTCGTGTCTGCGGAGGAAAACTGAGGAGTTTGAGCGGTTGGGGAGCGTCCGTCAGAGAGATCGCGGCTAAGTAAGGCTGTTCTTGATATTCTTCGCCCGGCAGCAGCTCGCTGGCCAAGACGTAGAGAATGCGGTTAATGGGATCAAATTGCGCTTCGATGATCGATCCGGTAGCGTCAAGGAGGGCAGTTTCCGCTCCTTGATTGGTGACCAGCACCAGCGTTTCGATAAAGCGCCGCTCGGGATCATTTTGATTAAAGTCCACCATAGCGGCGGCTGTGCCATCGCTAGTGATATCGAAAACGCGACCAAACTCCGGCAAAAAGTCGAGCGGCTCAGCGGCGGTGGTTTGACCGTCTTCAGATTCTAGGGGAATCACAGCAGTACCTTGCCCCTGCAGCATCAGGAGCGTGGCGCTATCAGGGCCAATAATAAATTCCCCACCGGGTTCAGTTTCCAGACGGCGAGGCGTTTCACCTTCGACCACCACCCAAGAACCAAAATCAGCCGGGTTTGTCTGATTAACTCGCTGCACCACAATGGTTTGCCCATCGGGAGCGAGGTCAAAGGCGAGATTCTGATAGATCGTGCTGTCCAAAATTAGGCTGGCTTCGCCTGTAGAACTTGCGTTGAGAGGTGGTGCTGCGTCTGTGGCGGTGGGCTCTTCCGGCGGCAAGGGAGCCAATCCGGTCGCTACGGCATACAAAGAGGGATTGAGCATTGCTGAGTCACTGCCAGCATCAGTCACGGCAGAGACAAGCACGCGATCGCCCAGCGGGTAAGGCTCAAAGTCAAGCACCTGCCAATCAGGCGGCGTTAGGGGCACGGCATCACTTTCCTGAGAAAAATTGATCAACATTAGCCGTCCGGCCTCTTCGCCCTGGTTGGCGATGTAGGCAACCGCGCGATCGCGGCTGTGAAAAGTGCCTTCAAAGGCTTCAAAGCGAGTCGGATTTTCCGCCGTGAAAAAGCGATCGCGGGCTGCCGGTAGGGTTACCTGATAAGTTTCGCCATAGGGGATAGGGACATCCAGGGTGTAGGCCATACGGCGCCCAGCCCAGCTAATGCGCCCCGGGAGCTCCGGGCTGATTTGCAGATTAGCTTCAACGCTGGCGGCATCCATCGGGCGCGTGAACGTCAGCGTAAAGGCGACATTTTCGGCCCCGACGGTACGCTCCTGCCAGGAAAAAGTTTGTACCCGCGCTAGCGCGTGATCGCCCAACAGCATCAAGCCCCCGGCAGCGATCACTAGCACCAGCATCAGGCCGAAAGCAGTGCGATCAAGGGGCAAGCGCCAGCATCGATAGGCCTGACGAGAAGTCCGATTAAAACTCATAGGGATTCTCGGGCTCGTCAACGGCAACGACAGTATCGGGCTGAATGACTAGGCGGCGCTGGCCATCCAGCGTTTCCGTCTGCATGGCCCCCTGAACAGCAATCCAGCTGTCGGAGGCAAATTCGCTGCGATCGCCCGATAACTCGACCGGCAGCCCCACCGGATAGGCATCCGCCGCACAGCAGGTTAAGACAAAGCGCGCCACCATCAGATAGTTGTCGTCCCACTGTGGGGGATGAATCACAAAGCCCACGACGTTGACCGGCTCGTCAGCATAGGCATCCGGTTCGGGATACACGTTCAGCGTCCGAATCCAGTCAATGAGGGAGCGCTCTTCTGGCGGCGTGTTGCGGGCAAAGCGTTGAGGCTGCGATCGCGTCACTCTGACCGGCTCGGCAATCCCTCTCGCTAAAGCCGCATCGCTGGCAAAGGGGCGGGGTACATAAATCAGACCAAACACCGCAATCATCAACAGGATGGCCAAACTCCAGCGGCGTGGCAAGAGGGCAATATGCTCCGCAGCCAGCTTTTTCGGCAGGTGAAATAGGGCAACGCCGCGCCAAACGGCCATGAAGACTAACAGCCAGCCGGCACCAATTGCTAGCCAATGATAGTCAGGATGCAGCAGCACTGCTAAGCGACCGCTCCACCAATAACGCAACAGCATCAGCCCCCACAGCAGCAGGGCCAGGGCATCCCAAAACGTGGGCCAATAGAAGGGCCGTTTCATAAGCACGACCAGATCACCAACTCGTATACAAATTGACCGCCAGGGTGAAGACAAAGGTGAGCTGAGCCGCTAGCACAAACAGATACACCACGGCTCGTGTTCTAAACGTGGTCAGCAGCAGCGAAATGTTTTTGAGGTCAATCATGGGACCAAAAACCAAAAATGCCAAGATGGAGCCGCTGGTGAAGACTGACGAAAATGATAGAGCAAAGAAGGAGTCTACGGTCGAACAAATAGAAACCACCCACGCCAGCAGCATCATTGCCAGAATGGAAGTAATGGGCCCTTGCCCTAAGGCTAAAATCCACTCGCGGGGAATTGCCACCTGCACCGTAGCCGCGATCGCGCTACCCATGACCAGCACCGCCCCTAATTCGCGAAACTCCTGCAGCATCATCTCCAGCACGGCCTGTAGTTTGGTGCGCCAAGAGAGTTTTGGCAGCGTGGCCGCTCCAACCGTAGCCATCAGGGGCTGGTCGAGCTTAATCGAGCCGGTTGATTGCAGCAGATAAGTCCCTTTGTTTAACAATGAGCTGCCGCTGCCGACGAGGGCGGGCACAGGTTCGGGCTCAGGGGACGGCAGATAGCGCGCGATCGCCGACTGCAAAAACGGTCGCAAGTCCTTTTGCACGCTAAAAACACAGGCGATAATCACCGAAATCAAAATTGTTAGCCCAATGCGCCAAAAGACCATGGCTGGCTGGTCGCGAAAGGCCACCCAGGTGGCCCAAAAAACGATGGGATTTACCGTCGGAGCCGCCAGCAAAAAACCGATCGCCAAGGCCGACGAGGCGCCCTGGGTAATTAACCGCCGCGCTACCGGCACATTGCCACATTCACAGACGGGAAACAGACAGCCAAAAAGGCTCCCTGCTATCGCCGCCAGCACCGGATGACGCGGAGTATAGGCAATCAGCTGGCGCTCATCGACAAACACCGCCAAAATGCTTGAAAAAGCAACCCCTAACAGCAAAAAGGGCGTTGCTTCGACCAGCAAACTAAGAAAGAGAGTTAGACCTTGGTTAAGTTGAGACATTGCTGTCTTCGCGGAGCCACGTCAGGTCACTGATGTCGATGGGAAAATCCAGCTGATGACAAACAGAAGGATTTTTACGCGACCACACCATAATAGTGCGTCTTGATCCCCACCGGGATTAATGCCTAAATTACCACAGGCGAATTTCACTCACGCTAATCTGGCCTGATAGGCAAACATCCACATCAGCGCCAGGATCACGGGCGCGATCGCGGTACTTGCCAACATAGTGAAACTGATTATTTTCCACCTTAAATGCCGTCGGTAATGGCTGTGTGCAGGTAGGACAGAACACCAGCTCAGGCTCGGAATCGTCGGCCTGCAAATGGGGCAGGTTCACGTTCCAAAATCGACCGGGCTCGAGAGAAGATAGCATGAGCTTATCCAACACTTTGGCCGCTAGCCGCGTAGCCACCGCCCAGTCAATCGGGCGCTGGTCCCGGATGTAATGTGAAAGGGCGATTCCTGGCACCCGGAGCAGGGCGGCTTCTCGCACTGCCGCCACTGTGCCCGAAACATAGATATCGGACCCCATGTTACCGCCTGCATTAATTCCCGAGAGCACCCAACGGACGTTGGGATAGAGGTAGCTCACGGCAATCCGAGTACAGTCTGCTGGCGTACCGGCAATCGCATATGCTTGCTCGTCTCGCCGCTCCAGGGCGATGGCCCCGCCACGATTAAGCTGATGGCTACAGCCCGATAAGGGCCGATCCGGAGCCGCAATCGCTGTCGGCTGCCCCGGCAGTGCCGCCTGCAGAGCGCGAATGCCCGGTGCGTCGATGCCATCGTCGTTAGTGAGAACTAAAGTCATGGAGGAGAGGAGATGGGTAATGGGGTGTTGGCAGAGCCTACCCTTAGGTGAGCTGCTCCGAAGGAGCTAAGGCTTTAGGGTGGCAGGGAGATGGGGTGGCAGGGTGGGTAAAGCCAGTGAAATTAAGTGAGGCGCATCCCGAAGCTTGCAAGCCGCTGGCTCCACCTACTTCACTGATCCTCACATCCTGACTTACTCCATGGTGCCCGCAAATACCTTCTCTGCAGGGCCGGTCATATAGACTCGATTGTCGATTGCTGACCATTCGATGCGCAGGGGGCCGCCAGGGAGTTCGACGGTGGCAGAGCGATCGCAGCGCTCCGTCAATACGCCTGCCACCAAGGATGCGCAGGCTCCGGTACCACAGGCCAGAGTGGCACCTGCGCCCCGCTCCCAGACGCGCATTTTGAGATAATCACGGCTGACGACTTCAATAAATTCGGTGTTAGTGCGCTGCGGAAAAGCGTCATGATGCTCAAACTGCGGGCCGATTGCAGCAAGCGCAATCGCGTCGGCGTCGCTAACAAAGGTGATGCAGTGGGGATTGCCCATGCTTACGCAAGTCACCATCCAGTCTTGGCCGTCTA
This sequence comes from Cyanobacteria bacterium P01_C01_bin.70, assembly GCA_039026015.1. Taxonomy (GTDB): domain Bacteria; phylum Cyanobacteriota; class Cyanobacteriia; order Phormidesmidales; family Phormidesmidaceae; genus Halomicronema. The sequence goes on from JBCCNE010000175.1 coordinate 5,326, forward strand.
CAATCAGCAGCTTGCTGATGACGCGCTCGCCAGCCGCTGCCAGCGTTGTGGGCATATCCCTAGCTTTGAGCAGCGGCTCACCCATGTCAACGGTGACTTGACCATCCGGCTGTAGAGTTGGAACGATGGTGCCCGCCAGCGTGTGGATGGTGTAAGCCTTAGGCGGAGCAGCGGGCTGGCCGTCGGCAGTTTCTAAGTCGGCGATAAACTTAGCCAAGCAGCGAATACCGTTGCCGCACATTTCGGGCTCTGACCCGTCGGAATTGAGAATTCGCATGGTGTAGTCGGTGCCGTGCTGCCCTGGCAGCACGAAAATGACGCCATCGCCACCAATGCCAAAGTTGCGATCGCACCATTTCACTGCCTGCTCGGTAGTCAGCATCAAGTTGGCCTGATGTCGATTATCGACCAGCACAAAGTCGTTTCCCAGCCCGTGATACTTGCTAAATGCGATCGTCATTGCTCTTTCTAACCCTAACCAAACGCTATTTTGAACTGAGGCTAGATCATGCCCCCAGCACTTGACTGAACCTTAAAGGTTTGTCCACCGCCACTATCGTAAATCTTTTATCCGCGCTTAAATGCCAGTCTTATTTGCTATTCCTCCAGATTGCATGCCCTTGGCAATGTGTTTTCAAAAGCCCAGCGCGATCAAAGCTCGCCAGGATGGGTACCCTTGAGGCCAGTATGAGTTGTAGCCGTCGTCAGTTCCGTGAGGACAAAACGGCGAGCCATTGGGCGACGCGCTAGGGACCGACAGGGGACTAGATGTCTTAACCTCAATGGCTAAAGCTATGTTTATGCGTCGTCAAAGCCAATTAATTTTCCTATGTCTGTAAAACTTGAAACTGGATTGCCTAGCACGCGACTGCTGCAGACCTATCTGCGCGATAAACGGATGATTGAAGTGAAGCTCGTCACCGGAGATACGATTGCTGGGGCGATTTCCTGGCAAGATCCTCATTGCCTTTGTTTAGACGTTGAAGGGGAGCCCGTCTTGGTATGGCGCTCAGCGTTGGCGTCGCTTAAGGGAATTTAGTTCTAAACGCTAATCTACAAAGGCCATCTTAAAAGTGTCCTCAGATCAAGGTGGGAAAAGCATTTGAACGCCCTGCTGCTGGCTCTATCAAAAGTGTGTGCCTTGGCATCACTGACGTTTACAGGGTTGGGAAATCACCTTTGAACCGGTTTGTTAACGTCGTAGCCAGTTTTTATTCCCTTTGGCAATGACCGTGATTGCGGTTTCCCCTAGCTCCGCTCCTGGTTGACCACTGGTAACTTCTTCCTTCCAACTGCCATGAAGCAGACCTTCTCGTACTACAGACTACCCGGACTGAATGCGGCTCTCAAGCAGCATCAGTTTTCCTGGAAGTCGATTGTGTTTATGGCGCTGGCCGGTGCAGTGACGCTATTTGTGACCTTAGCCCAACATCCTCCAGCTCAGGCTGCTTACGATGTGTCAATTCAGCCAGCAGCCCCTAGCCAGGGCGATACAGTAGCAATTGTCAGCACCGATTTGGCCAATGCCGCCAGCGCCCCCACAGTGCTCATCAACGACGTAGCGTACCCCACATTTGCGATTGGTAACGGGCGTTATCGCACGTTTTTGCCCACCAGCCCGCTGCACCCGTCGGGAGCATATATTATCCGCGTCGAGGGTCCGGAGGGGACACGTAATCCCATGGTTTGGTTGAGCGATCGCAGCTTTCGTACGCAATACATTAATCTCCCTCCGGACCGCCAGAATCTGGGCACCGACTACGAATTCAACCGAGTAGATGCTTTCAAGCAAATTCTTAGTCCTGAAAAATTTTGGCGTGGCCCCTTCTTGCGTCCCAGTCAAGGCCGGATCAGTTCGGAATATGGCGTACGGCGTTACTACAACGGCGTCTTTGCTAATGACTACTATCACCGAGGCATCGACTATGCTGCTGGCACCGGCACCCCGGTAATCGCTCCCGCTGCGGGCAGAGTGGCTCTCGTGGGTCGAGTGTCCGAGGGGTTTGAGCTCCACGGCAACACAATAGGACTCGATCATGGCCAAGGGGTCGAAAGCATTTTCATTCATCTCAGCAGCATCAGCGTCAGCGAAGGCGACTTTGTCCAAGCTGGTCAGGTCATTGGCGCCATTGGCTCAACTGGGGCCTCTACCGGACCGCACCTGCATTGGGGGCTGTATGTCAATGGTGTGGCCGTTGACCCTGCCCCCTGGCGCACTGGGACAATTGAATAATCCTGAGTTCCGTAAATTGGAAAAACTTAGCTCAGATGGCTTTTGGCCAGAATTTTCCCATCATGAGTGGCATCAGCGGAAGGGCATACGCCTTAGCTGGAATACTCTGATTTTCAGCAATTACCTAGAGATCGCGCTGCTGAGTGTTTTTTGACCACTACATTTAACGCTAAATATAAAAAACGAAATTCGGAATTCAGAATTCAAAGGCTGACTACGCAAGGCTTTTAGCAATCTAAATAATTTCGGTCAAACCACAGATTGTCATCTGAAAAAGATTCATTGATGAAAAAGAGAGTCGTTCTGATATTTTCAAAATTTTATCGGCACGCTTCTTCTTTCAAGAAATCGAGCGCTGATAATCTTCTAATTTTCTCGAGGCGATCGCAGAATACAGATTGGGGACTGCGAGACCAAAAAGACATCTATACAAGGATCACACTGATTTAAACTGCTCCGATTAAACTATAAATTACTATCTTCTTCAAGTTTTTATCCGGCCCTATCAAGAGTCTTAAAACAATTAATTGTGCTGTCAAATAAAGAAAATGCCGTCGCCAAAGCTCTCTATTTTTTAGATTATTTTGCTTCTAAAAGCCTGCTTAGCATCCTTGAGTCAAGAGACGACAAGAGATAGCGACAAAAATCAATTACCCCTGTCGCCTTCTGGAGTGTATCGGGCACACTAGGGCCAGTCCAGAAGGTGTATCGAGATCGCTAGCATGTTCTGGTTTCCATTTGTCCCCAAGATCCTGTTGATAACGCAAACGGAGCGTTAGAATCCATGAGCATCGAAAAAATTGTTGAACAAGCCCTTCAAGATGGCTATCTGACACCAGCAATGGAAGCCGAAGTCGGGCGAATTTGTGATACCGCTTCTGAGCTTTCAATCGAAGAGTACATGGCGCTTGATCGCCTGATGGGAGCCCTGCTGACGGGCGAAGTCGTGGCTGTACCTCGTAAACAATTTATTAACGTAATGGAAGAACTTGTTCTCACTGAGGCTATTTCTCGGGTAGCAGAAATTGAGTCAAGTTCCGAC
>JBCCNE010000176.1:0-8537 GCA_039026015.1 Cyanobacteria bacterium P01_C01_bin.70
CTAACCTGCTCGGGAAAAATCACTACCAGCGCGTCTTTGGGAGCACTATCCAGGGCCGACTCGATCGCGGTCATCTCGTCTAGTTCCACTCGATGGGACACCAGCGCTTCACCAGCCTGCTGAATGCCCTGAACCACCAGCCCGGCTGCTTCCCCGTCCGCCCGTCCGCGGCTATCGTCATCTTCTTTCACAATAATCTGATCAAAGAATGACGCGGATAGCTGTCCTAACCCCATCAAGTCTTCATCGCGGCGATCGCCAGGGCCGCCGACTACGCCAATAGTAGGACCAGACCAGTTTTTGACAAAGCTGCCCACGGCCTCATAACCGGCTGGATTGTGAGCGTAGTCCACCAGCACGTGATAGTGCCCTAAGTTGAACAAATTCATGCGGCCAGGGGCCTGCTGGGCTGAGGCCTCAAAACTGCGCAAGGCGGCCCGAATTTGCTCAATCTTAATGCCTTGAACATAGGCAGCCAAACTCGCTGCCAAAGCGTTGGCAATCATAAACGACGCCCGCCCGCCCAGCGTCACTGGCACCTGCTTCACATCTTCAATGCGATAGACCCAATCCTGCTGCAGAATCACCAGGTGTCCGTCGTCGTAGACTGCCGCAATGCCGCCTGCTTGAACGTGTTTTTGCACGATGGGATTTTGGGCATCCAGTGAAAAGTAGGCGATTTTGCCGACCACCTGTTCCGCCATCGCCGCGACGCGCTCATCATCGGCATTCAGCACGGCATATCCGTCTGGATGCACCGCTTCCGCAATCACGCCCTTGACCCGAGCCATCTGGTCGATGGTGTCAATGTCGCCGAGACCCAGGTGGTCAGCCGCGACATTCAGCACCACTCCCACGTCGCAGTGGGGAAAGGCCAATCCTGAGCGCAGAATACCGCCCCGAGCCGTCTCCAGCACCGCAATGTCGACCGTGGGGTCACGCAGAATCACCTGGGCGCTTTGGGGACCAGTCGTGTCGCCTTTTTCGATTAGGCGATCGCTGATGTAAATGCCATCCGTTGTCGTGAACCCAACCGCATCGTAAACCTGCTTTGCAATGTGGGCGATCAGCCGCGTCGTCGTGGTTTTGCCATTGGTTCCCGTAACCGCCACCACCGGTACGCGAGTAGGGGTCCCTGGCGGAAACAGCATCTGCAAAATCGGGGCCGCCACGTTGCGGGCAATCCCTTCACTCGGCGCTAGATGCATGCGCAGTCCCGGGGCTGCATTCACCTCCACGATGACGCCGTCGGCCTCCCGCAGCGGCTTGGTGATGTCGGTGGTGATGACATCAATACCCGCAATATCCAAATCGATAATGCGGGAAACGCGCTCCGCCAGCCACACCGTCTCGGGATGAATATCATCCGTGCGGTCAATCGCCGTGCCGCCGGTACTCAAGTTTGCCGTCGCCCGCAAGTACGCAATTTGCCCCGGTTCCAGCACGGTGTCCAAATCACAGCTCTGGCGCCCCAGCATTTCATCGGTAGACGCATCCAGCTGAATCTGGGTCAGCACATTATCGTGACCATTCCCTCGACGGGGATTCCGATTTTCCGCTTCGACTAGCTGGGCGATGGTGCTTTGACCGTTGCCCACCACATGGGCAGGGACTCGTTCCGCCACCGCGACTACCTGATGGTTCACGACCAAAATGCGGTGGTCGCGCCCGGAATAGAAGTGCTCAACAATAATTCCGTGGGAAACTTCCTTGGCGCGATCGTAGGCCGTCTCCGCCTCCCGCCACGAGCGAATGTTGATCGTAATGCCGCGTCCGTGGTTGCCTCCCAAAGGCTTAATCACAATGGGATAACCGCCCAGCCGCGCGATCGCCGTCTCTAGTTCGTCAAACGCATAGATAAGTTCTCCTGCCGGCACTGGCGCTCCCATTGCTTCCAAAATGGCTTTGGTGCGTTCCTTATCGCAAGCGAGCTCCACGCCTAAGACGTTGCTAGAAGACGTCAACGCCGCCTGCACCCGCTTTTGATGCTTGCCGTAGCCCAATTGGAACAAATCACAATTTTCCAGCTCTAGCCAGGGAATTCCCCGGGCCTCAGCTTCTCGAATTAGGGCTTCAGTCGTCGAGCCCAAAGTAGCTTCAGAACGCAGCTGTCGCAGATCCCTCAAGTCAATTTGCAATTCGGCATCAGGGTAGGTGCCGGTTTTAAGGATGCTTTGGCACAGGCGCACGGCGGCACGAGTGGCATACCGACCGGCGGCTTCGTACTGATACTCAACCACGACTTGATAAATTCCTGGAGTTCCGGTTTCACGAGTGCGACCAAAGCCGACGGGCATGCCGGCCAAGACCTGCAGTTCCAGGGCCACGTGCTCCACGATATGCCCCATCATCGTCCCTTCGCGCACCCGGCTCAAAAAGCCGCCTCGGCACCCCGGCGAACAAAAGTGCTCTTCCAGGCTCGGTAAAACTGCCACCAAGCCATCATAAAATCCTGTCAAAGTATCAGAGGGGCGATCAATTAACTCCTCTAAATCCAGTCGCACAACAATTAGCTTGGGGCGGCGGATGCTCCAATAGTTAGGACCACGGAGAGTACGAGTTTGCAGAATTTTCATAGGCGACAGAAGATACTTTTGATTCCGATAGAACAAAGACTCGGCACAGTCCCATTGCCTCATTGGCAGAATTTGTCAATGGCTTTAGTTGAGTCGTATATACAAATCTGCCCATAGAAAACTAGCGCAAATTTTTGACTCATGCGTGGACTGCCTTTGAACAAATTCATAGATTAAGCTGCTGACATCTGCGAATGATTTGGCAATTTAACTGGGCATTTTCTGGCTGGTCACGCTTAAGCTGCCGTATTAGTTAAAAGCCTTTAAAGGGCTAAAGTCGCACTTAACATCAGCTAAGCAACTGTATTGAATACTACAGTATTCATCGATTACCCCAAAACAGCAACCAGCCTGTTATCACTTTATGACATTTTTTGCGGAGGGCAATGTGCTTTAAGCATCAGGATTGAGGGCAAATATGACTAGGTAGCTTTTGAAATTTAATTCTACGATTAAACTTAAAAAGTTTTACCACATCTGCTTTTTGATGGATAGTAGCGACAAGCTTGGCAAGATTTTCTCCACAGGGAATCATAGATTAATGCATATGTAATGTCTTTATCTTCAACGCTAAAGAAATAGCGTCTCATTCAGATTCAGAGAATACGAGGTTGCCAACTGCTCAAAGTTTTTACAACTAGGATGAATAGACAAGTTTTTCTGCAAGATGTTTGTACTAAAGCAGCAAACTCATCAGAGAAATAAGCGCTTTAACTGCCGAAAGCAACTTACCAATCATCGCTTCTGAGAGTGCATCCCAGTTGTGTATGGGCAGCACGAGCGCCTCACTCGGGAGCAGGAAACCTGTGCTAAACACATTGTTCGTTGGCTGAATCAAAGTGCTGAGCCATAGCCCATTGCGCATCGCTGAGTACTGACTCAGTTGATGCCTCCGTGGAAAAGAAAGACTCGACAGTAAAAATCCCTTTGAACGGCATCCTCTGCAACGATCGCAGCCTAACTTGCCGCGTTTCTGAAGCGAGTGAGGTCGAAAACGCTTTGAAACCTTTGTTCTGTGGAGATGTCATACACCTCGCCAGGCAAAGAAATGCTGGCGCCGATTTTGAGTCACAGCTGGGAAACCACCTGAAAGCTGGGAGCACAAACCGATCGCCGCTTGTAGTCGTAGTGGTCACCGGCATTCAGCACATGCATCCGCAGATCGTGCAGGCTAAGGGGAGAAGTCGCGTCAGAAAATCGATAGTTGGTGTAAGTAAGTTCTTTCGGGTCGATGATTGTAACTGTCCCTTTACCCAGCACTTCAAAGGTGCCGTCGCCTTTCAGGGCGATGCAGGTATCTTCGTCGATGCCAATACCGAGCTTGTCAGGATTGGCGGCGATCGCGCTCATCAGCCGTGCCATGCGATTACGGTTGTGAAAGTGCTGGTCGATTAGCAGTTCGGGAACAACGGCTAGCCCCTCCATCAGATCGACGAGGGAACGATTCGGTGATTCGCCGCTGCTGCCGCCAGAAATCATTTTTTCACCCATGACGGCGGCCCCGGCACTGGTGCCCGCCAGTACCAAATCGCCCATCAGCACCCGCTTTTTGATCAGCGCAACAAACGTGCTGTTGTGGACAAATTCGAACAGTCGCACCTGATCCCCCCCCGAGAGGAATACTCCTGTGCAGGTGCCTAGTAGCTCCAACCAGCGCAGCTCATCACATTCTTGCGGGCTTCGAATATCAAGCACATGGACGCTTTGAGCACCCATCGCGGTAAAAATGCGATGGTAACGCTCACCCACTACGCTGGGCTCCTGAGAGGCACAGGGAACGATGCCGATGGTCGCTTGGGTGCCGCCAGCACTTTCAAAGAAGTTGGTCAATACAGTACATGGGCCGACCTTATCTTCTGCCCCTCCAATAATCATGATGGGGTACTGGGTCGGGATTGCCATAGCCTGTCAAACGAAAATTTCTTTACATACGCCAAATTGCGCCTCTAAATAATAGCTTAGTGTTTCCGCGTTAAAGCCTCTGGGGGCGAATTTCCAGGGGGAATCTCAAGGAGCCCTGAAATACGTTCGGCAGCGCTGCCAGGTTAGTCGCCCTCTCAATCTCCAGCTAAAGCTATTCCTTCCCCATAAGTCAGTCAAAGCTATATCCGTTAAAGGTTCCAAATGACGCAAGCGATCAGATTTGCTCAATACATTTAAGCCAAATCCACCAGCGTCTCTGGTTCTTCTGCCCAATCAGGGAGACAGCAAATTTTCCATAGCGAATAGAAAATTAGCCGCTAGCAGAAGGCAAATGCCGGGCTCGGATCGCCCCTTCAAGATGCTTATACCGATTTCTCTAATCAGGGCTACCGATTCTGCCCTGTCACTCCCTTACTCCCTCTCCCTCACTTCTACGATTCGTAGCGCTATTGCGCAGTCATCCTCCCGCCAGGGATTTGTTCATCATGATCAGCTCATAAACTGACAGCAGAACTTCAATCACAATCAAGATGACGACATACCACTCCAGCCGGAGTCCCGTATTTTGCTGCTGAATATCGAGGGCCGTTTCGGCAGTGCGGGAGACCAAATCCAGCTTACGTTCTAGTGATAAGTGTCGTTCGCGAATTTCGTACTCATCTTCAATGCGAGCATAGAAGCGATCGAGCTCAGGATATTCCCACAGCAGCTCTGGCTTATCCACAATCTCGACTCGACCGACAATCTTGTGATGGATCAGTAACGAATTGCCGATTTGCTTGAGCAAAACATCAGCTCCTCGTCGCTGAAACTGGCGGTGCTGTAGACTCACAGCAAAAGGCTCAATCTGATCAAACACCTGAGCTGATTCAGCCTCATATTTAGCCAGCACCACGCTTTTAGCCAGCACTGCTGCCAAGAGCTGCAGCACGGGGACGTCAAAGTCTGAAACCAAGATATTGCCGTCTTCGACCTTGCCCTCGTTATCTGATGCCAGACAGATTGTCACTTCTTCTGTCTCAGGTTTCGTAAACGGCACTACAATCGAACTCTGAATGTCGTTCAAAAACTTAGCCTCTGCGATACTCGAAAAGCCGAAGAGTACTGCCACTCCGTAGTCAAAGAGAACCACACAGCTTTGGTCTCCACTGCGGATGGTGAGGGGCTCAGTCGCTAAAGGCGCAGTCTGAGTGAAGGGTTGAAGGTCAATCTTTTGCCCTAAAAAATAGCTCCGGACTTCAATCGTATCGATATTCGTAAACAGAATTGCCATCCGCCATTTATGTTGAAAATTTCAGCAACCAGCTTCACCTGAATCGTTTTTACATAGAGCCCCGGTTGGCTATCGGCCTGAAAAAATTTAGGCCGCTCCTATCAACCTACGCAGGACACATTACGGTATGGAACGCATCCTTTTTATCCTAGGCATCTTGGAAGATGAAGATGTCGATTGGCTGGTCAGCGCCGGCAACCGCCAAGAATTACTCACTGGTGAAGTTTTAATTCGAGAAGGCGAGCCAACGGATGCTATTTACCTTATCCTGTCTGGGCAGTTTGTCGTGTCAATTGAGCGATCGCGCGATGCGCATATTGCTCGCCTCTACAGTGGCGAAGTGGTGGGAGAAATGTCGTTTGTCGATCACTTGCCTCCGTCGGCAACTGTAGCCGCGATCGAGCCCGCCGTCGTCCTCAGTATTGAAAGGGCAACCCTAGAGCGCAAACTCGACCAAGATGCGGGCTTTGCACTGCGTTGGTATCGAGCGCTGGCGACCTTGCTCTCAGTGCGATTGCGCGGCACTGTCAAACACTTAGAGGCGGAATATTGGGAACCTACAGTGCTAAATAAAAAGTTCTTCTCTCCCGCTATGGCTGACCGCATGAAGTTGGGGGAAATCCGCTTTGACTGGCTGATGCGGCGGCTGCGGGATGTTGACTTATCCGCTAATTGGCCCCATCACGAGATCGTCGAGTAACTGGACGAGCCAGGGGAATCAATGGATGTGGGAGGCAGGCGCTTTTGGCAGGGGTATTAGCGATCGTTGAAGTCGCGTTATCGTAGCGGTAATGAGACCTTTGGGATGTTAATCAGGGATTTCCCTGACTAGAAACACACATTCATGTGAAGTATATGAAGGAAGTTCGAATATTCACTGATCGTCGTTGCTTTCGCCTTAAATATGTGAACAATCAGTGAGCAATTGTAAATAGAGATGGAGCATCGTCATGCGCCTCAGCGATCTGATTCAAGACTCTGCAGTAAAAGCCAGCATCGTTGAAGACTGCGGTCAGTTGATGGATGCCCACGTATCTCAAAAAGGCGGCGTGTCGGGAATTGCCTTCAAAACCGCTTATCGAGTAGTCAAAGGCATCGGCCCTTCTTACATTCAGGGCGCGATTGGCCGCCTATTGCCAGACATGTTAACCGCCCTTGAGCCAATTTGGCAGGAAGGCTTAGAGGTTGGCGATCCAGTTCAGCATTTGAGCCAACAGCGATCGCGCACGGCTAACTTGATTTTGAGCGTGACTGACGAGCGTATCGACCGCTCATCTGGCCCTATCGTTGGTGTTTACAATAAGCTGCGTAAATCTGTGCAAAGCGATATAGAGGCAGTTGTCCCCGATTTGGTCAGCATTCTTGAGCGTCATTACGCTCCCGCATTGCAGAACGCATAGTTTTAAATCGGCGGCGCTGCAGGAGAACGCCGCGATTCTCTTCACGGCGCATGGGGCGGATGTGGATAGCTAAAACCCCGCATTGAGGTTGACGCTATTCGCAGATGCCATACTCTTGCCACTTGGGCAGCGTTTTTTGCTGGAAGGTTTCGGCCAGCTGGGTCGCATAGGGTAGCAAGTCTTCTCGCTTAGTCAGAGGCTTGCCCTGCTGCGTCAACCCCTTGCCCAGCGCCAGTAAACGGTCAGTCAGAGCACTGCCTAACTCAGCCGTCTGGGCTTGAGGCTGCTCAAAAGTCGTGGCTAAAAATATCAGGTCAACGTCGCTGACCGTCAACACATGGCCCAATTTGCTGGCGATCGCAAACCGGTAGGGCGCCCCGTTGGCCGTGGCGATCGCAATTTGGCGATTGAGCGACAGAGCCGGGGTGAGATCGCTCGGCGGTTGGTAAAATGCAACCTGCCCCGCACTCAACATAAAAGATAGGGCCTGCATCATGTCACCGAGTCCCAGCGGCTTAGCGGTTGGCAACTGCATCAGTTCCTGAGCCGTTTTGGGCCCACTAGCCAACTGCTCATAAAACTGGGTATAAACTTCTGACTTGCCTTTGAGCTCACCAAGAGACGTCTTGAACTTGATTTCTTCCTCCTCAGGTGGCCGATTGATCAGAGCAAAAGACAGCTTTAATACGGCTGCTTGCCGCTGCAGCGACCACATCGGGGCCGCGCCTCGGCTAAAAACATCGCGCCGAAAGCTTTGATTGGTCAGCGTGTCAATCATCACCTCCTGCACAATTGGATCAGCATAGCCTTGCAAAATGTCTTTAAACTGCTGCGGCATAAAGCTGCGGATAAACAAGTCGCTTAAACTAGCGGTGCCCACGTAGGACAGCTTGGCCGGAGTCAGCTCTGCCACCACCTGGTCAAACCACCGGGGGTGCCAATTGTCATGCAGATATTCCTGCACCAGGTAGGCGCGATCGTGTTTAGCTACCTTATTCAGCATGGATTTCATGCCCGGCAGCATCTTGGTCATATTGGCTTGGGCGTCAGTGAGCGCCTGCAGCCGCTGAATGCCCGTCTCGATCGCCTTTACCGACTCCAAGCTTTCGCTGGTTTGCCACAGCCGCATCAAATGCTGAATCGGGTGCGATGAAAACCACGCCGGCAGACTGTTGTAGCTCAGATACACCAGTGCCCCCGCTTTGGACGCGTGGTCGATTAGCTGGACGATCGCCTCACATACCTCGTTCTGCAGCCAGGAATAAATGCCGTGGGCCGTAATGTAGTCAAAATGGCCCCAGTCAGTCGGCCACTCCGCCGCCAATGCGACAAAGTCAGCTTCCTCAAAGCGCACATTTTTGAGCC